>CAHJWV010000237.1 GCA_903643055.1 Burkholderiales bacterium
GCGACGGCGGTGTGGCAGTCTGCTGGCTGAGGCTAATGCTGTAAAGGAGTGGCTTCATCAGCCAGGCCTGTGCCGCAGCGGCCGCCTGATGGCGATGCGCCGGGCTCGGCGCATCGCGCTATCTCAGCGCTCCGTTCTCAACCCCCCGCCTCACCGCACCGTTTCACTGACAAAAAGGAACGAGTAGTCCGATGCATACGGGGCGCCCGCTCCGGTCAGTTGCCGGGGTCTGACCTTGCGTTCGGTGTGGCCGGCAACGAGGGCTTGCGTCTGGTTGCTGGGCACGGCGATCGATGCGAATTGATGGCAGCTCATGCAGGCGTTCTTGCTTTGCTGGAAGCTTTCGAGGGTCGTGTTGGCGACGATGCCTGAATTGGGCGACGGCGTGATGTCGCCGGTCGGCAAGGGCGTAAGGCTTTGCGGTGGCACCGTTGCCGGGCTGCTGGGCCATTGCACGTTGATCAGCCGGTAGTAGTTGTAGACCGAATTGGCCGGCAGCAGGCTCCAGGCATAACCGGTCACTTGATTGGCGGTGTTGTCGGTCGGTACCAGCCGCGTGATCTGCATCGGGGCGCTGTAGGCATCGCAGCCTGCCGGCTGGCCCTGCGCATTGCACGGCGTGCCTGGAAGCCGGTTGTGCTGGCATTGATAGGTCGGGTCGGTGGCCACGGTGCACTGGGGGTTGAAGAAGGTGTAGCCGGGGCGGGCCTGCTGGTTGGGGTTCGGCGGCAAGGCGGGTGCTTGATAGCCGGTGCCGGCGTCGTCGGGGCTGTTGTCGATCTGCTCGAAGGTGGCCCAGACGAACTGGGGCGCGCCAGGCACCTTGTGGATGATGTGCAGCCCGACGAGGCCGACGGTGGCGCTCGATGTGCTGCCGTCAGGTGCGGTGATCTGCGCGACCGCCGTCTGGTAGCGATAGTCCAGCGAATGGTCGGCCGGCAGCGCCGTCCAGGCGGCTTTCACTTCGATCGAGCCAACGTTCTTGCCGTAGATCTTCGGGTTGCCCAGGCAGTCGGTATCGAGCTGCGCTTGCGCGTTGTTGCCGCCACCCGCGGGCAGCACGAAGCCGCCCTTTTGCTTCTGGCCCGGCTGCGATGCGCAAGCGGCCTGGCCGGCGAAGGTGGTGAGGTCGGCGCCACTGAATACATTGGTGGTGATGAACTCGAATTCGTCCTGGTTGATCAGCACTTCATAAAAGGCCAGCCCACCGCGCTGGCTGGTCAGCCACTTGCCATCGCCGGCCTGGCCGATGTTGCTCAAGGACAGGTCGGTCGCGCCTTGCTTGGAGGTGCGAGACAGCTGCTTGATGCTGGGCCGCGCCGCATTCCAGCGCAGCAGGCCCGGCGTGGGCGGGTTGAACACCGTGGAGGCTTCGAAGTAGCTTTCCCACACCTTCGGCGTGCCGGTGCCCGGTGTGCCGAAGCTGGAAGGCAGCGCATTCGGATCGGGGCTTCCGGGTTGATTCGGGTCGGCTGCCCAGGCCAATGCGATGAAGGTTTGCCAGGCCATGCAATCGGCCCCCAACTGGTTGCTGGACGGCGAGAACTGGGTCGGCAGGATGGGCTGCAAGACCACGTTTTGCACGCCATACACGGCGCACGGGTTGGGGATGGCTGTCGCTGCGATCAGCGGCTTCGTGCTCAGGTTGCGCGCGGGCGGCGTGGGCGAGGGCGCGCTGCACGCTGCCACAACGGCACACAACGCAATACACATATTCAGGCAGTTAGGCCGTGAGGCGCCGCCTGCCCGTGGTTGCATGGTAAGCGGGGTGGGAAGGCGGCGCATTGCTCAGACCTCCGCGACGTAAAGGGCGGCCGGCAGGCTGCTCGGGCCCGCCTGAGGATCGGTCACGCGCACGCTTCGCAGCCCGGTCGCGATGCCCGAGCCCACCGTGATCTGCAAGGACAGCGCGGTATACGACTGCGGGTTGGTGGGTGGGAATGAGTTGCCCGGAATCGCATAACTGACATACGCCATGCCCAGCACCGTTACGCTGATCTTCGGGTCGGGGCCGGAGTCATCGGGCAGCAGCACCTGCACTGTGGGCAGTTGCGACAAGCCGGTGGTGAAGGAGTTGCAGGTCAGCGTCGTCAGGTGCTGCACGCCATTGGCCCGCAGCTGCGGGGCGATGAAGGTGGAGTTGCTGGCCAGCGGCATCGTCGCCCCGGTCGGGGCCGTCTCGACGGTGTTGTAGAACGCGTCCCAGATGTCGGTGAACATCATGCTTTGCAGCGGTTGCCCGGCCGTGGTGCCGCTGCCGGCGCAGGGCTGCAGCGGCGGCATGTCGGTGCTGGTCAAGGGTCGGGCATACAGGCCGACGTTGAACTGGTTCGCTACCTGGCCCGCGTATTCGATCGGCTCTTTGTTGACGAGGATGTCGGCCAGCGTCATTTGCGGATAGACCGCCAGCCAGCCCGATGGAATCTGGCAGATGGCGTGCAGGATCATCGCGCCGGGGAAGGGGGCGTCGGTGACCGGGTCGATCACCGAGGTCGAGCCGCGCACCACCTGCCAGATGTCGCTGGCCTGCGCGGGCTGGTTGTTGGTGTTCTTCGGCAGCTTGGTCGCATCGATGCCGGGGCCGAAGCTGAACAAGGCTGGGTTGTTCGGCGGCTGGATGTACAGGCCCACCGGGTTGGCGAGGCACACCCTTGCCGCACTGGTTGGCGGGTTCGAGCCTTGGCGTGTGCCGCCCACGACCTGGTTGACGCTTTGGCCGATGTGCGGGTCGCTGTGGCGGTATTCCTGGCCGTAGCTTCCGCAGCAGATCAGCGACTGGGCGTTGGTGTTGCCACTTTCGTCGGGCGGGTCATATTGAACCGTGGCCGCGCCGGCCAACCCGAGCTCGGTCTGCAGCGTGTTGGGTGTGCTGGTCAGATGCATCACGCCGCCGCTGAATTGCGATGCATCGCCGGTGCGCAGCGCCACCGGCCCGTTGTTCCATTTGTTGAGCGGGTTGTAGACCGGGCCACCGGTTTCCGGGTCTTTGACCGCCACGCCGTTGTAGAAGAGCTGAAGGTCGGCCAGTGTGACGGCGATTTGGCGCTGTGCGGGGGCGTCCCAATTCAGCACGGTCTGGTAGATGTCGCACACGGCCTGCGGGCTGACCTTCCACAGCGTGTTCCAGTATTCTGGGTTTTCGCAGGCGAAATCGATGCGCGTCAGTTTGCCGTTAGCGTCGCGGGCTGCACTCCATTCGCAGTATTCGTCGAGCCAGCCACGTGGGCCGTACGGGCCGAAGACCTTGGTGCCTTGCGTCCAGTCGGCCTTCGGGCAGACCACTTGGGGGATCTGCGGAAAACTCTGGCGCCGGTTGTTGGCATCGAGGTAGTAGCCAGTGTCGGCCAGCGCGTAGATCTGTTTCTGTGTCAACGGGTGCGGGTTGCTCGGCAGGTTCGGCGGGTTGGCCGAGTAGTACTGGTCAAGCCGGCCCGGGAAGGCGCCCCACTGCACTGGCGCGGTCAGGCTGCCTTGGGGAATCGGCGTGACGGTGGGGTCGTAGAAGTAAGCCGGCGCCCCTGGCATCGCCTGCAGAATCCAACCCGAGACATTGATGTTCCAACGTCGCTTCAGCGCGAGGTCGGCCGGCGTGCCGGGCGCGAAGTCTTGAATGAACGCAGGCAGCGAGAAGATGAATTCGGTGGTTTGCTTGGACATGACGCTTCCTTTTTATCGTTGACGTTTCAATGGCAACACCTGATGGAAGAAGACGGCGGCGCCGAGGCCGCGTCGGCGGGCGCCCATCCGCGCTTCGCCCAGAGAAGCCGGCCTTTGAAGCCCGGCAAGGCCTGATGGACCTGCGGCGGCACCTCGGCGGCGCTGGCCAGATCGGTGATCAACAGCGTCAAGCTGCACGGCGCACCCGGCGCCAGCTGCAGCTTTTGGGCGGTGGCGGTCGCGTCGAGCATGCGTGGCACGCCTTGCGTGATGCAGCGGCCCTTGTCATCAATCTGGCCCATGCCGATGCGCGAGAAGCGGCCGATGTAGTGCGGGTTGGCCGCATCGACGTCATTCAGCGTCGGCGTGTCCAGGTTCAGGAAGGCATCGATCGCGAAACTGGCATGCGTGCAGCGCACTTCATCAAAGATGACCAGCAGTTCGTCTTGCGCCGGTTCAGCCACGAACAGCGCGGGGCGCGGAATGCCGGGCGACACCGGCCCGGTTGACTGTGTCAGTAGCCGCCCGTCACGGCTGCCGAAATCGGGGCTGGCCGGCGGTGCGAAGTCATAGCCCAAGGCGCGGCTGTCTTTGGCGAGGTCGCCGATCGTGGTGTAGACGAAGGGCCGCGGGTCGGTGAATTCAATCCGGTTGGCGCGGGGCCCGGCGAACGGTGACAGGCCGATGTTGGCGGTGAAGGTGGCTTGCGTGGCATGCGCGCGCAACCAGACTTCGAACAGGCGATCGATGT
>CAHJWV010000238.1 GCA_903643055.1 Burkholderiales bacterium
CCACGCCGAGCTGAAGGCCGCCGGCGAGTTCGTGCACTTCGCCTGCACCAGTGAAGACATCAACAACACCAGCCATGGCCTGATGCTGAAGGCCGCGCGCCAGGAGGTTTTGCTGCCCACGCTCGACACCATCATCACGACGCTGAGCACACTGGCCCACAACCTGGCCGATGTGCCGATGCTGGCCCGCACCCACGGCCAGACCGCGAGCCCGACGACCGTGGGCAAGGAAGTGGCCAACGTGGTCGCGCGATTGGTCAACGCCCGCGAGCGCATCGCCAGCGTCAAGCTGCTGGCAAAGATGAACGGCGCGGTCGGCAACTACAACGCCCACTTGTCGGCTTACCCCGATTTCGATTGGGAAGCCTTCAGCCGCCGCGTGATCGAAAAGCAGCTGGGCCTGAGCTTCAACCCGTACACGATCCAGATCGAGCCGCATGACTACATGGCCGAGCTGTTCGATGCCGTCACGCGCACCAACACCATCCTGATCGACTGGTCACGCGACGTCTGGGGCTACATCAGCCTCGGCTACTTCAAGCAGCGCACGAAGGCCGGCGAGATCGGCTCGTCGACGATGCCGCACAAGGTCAACCCGATCGACTTCGAAAATGCCGAAGGCAACTTCGGCCTCGCCAACGCGCTGTTGACGCACCTGAGCCAGAAGCTGCCGATCAGCCGTTTCCAACGCGACCTGACCGACAGCACCGTGCTGCGCAACATGGGCGTGGCGCTCGGCTACGCGCTGCTCGGTTACGACAGCCTGCTGCGCGGCCTGTCCAAGCTCGAAGTCAACCGCGAAGCGCTGGCCGAGGATCTCGACAACGCCTGGGAAGTGCTGGCCGAGCCGATCCAGACCGTGATGCGCCGCTACAAGCTGCCGAACCCCTACGAGCGCCTGAAAGAACTGACGCGCGGCAAGACGATCACCCGCGAGGCCATCCAGCAATTCATCGGCACGCTGGAGATTCCGGAGGACGAAAAGACCCGGCTGCTGGCGATGACGCCGGGCAGCTACACCGGCCAAGGCGCTGCGCTGGCCGCGCGCATCTCCAGCACGCCGAGCGCCTGAGCTGACCCGAACTTCTCCCGTTCATCGAAAGCCTTCTCGGGCCGTTTGATTCAAGCCATTGGAGTCAAGCCGCTCGAGAAGTCGCCTGCGCCTGCGGCGCAGACCCGCGTGGCCGCGCGCGGTCAGGGCCACCCCCCGGCCCAGTTCTAACCCGATCAGAACGCAGCTCGGCCACGCCCTCCCCATCGCCCTGTTGATCCCCAGCCTGCTGCTCCACTGGTTCGACAGCGAACCAGTGGGCCGGCGGCATTGAGACTCGGCCGTCGCATCCGAAGCACCAGCCAGCCCACCCGGGCCTGCACGCTCGTGCACATGCAAATGTGATGTTCCGGGACCGTAAGTAATTGGCAAAGCACGCGACCCATGAGGCGGCTCTTGTCGAAACAAGAGCAACCCGCACCGTCTCTCACACTCAACAGAGGAGTTTCCATGTCCAGCATTCAACGCCGCGGCTTTGCCTTTCAACTCGCCGGCCTGACACTCGCACTGGCTACCGCACTTCCAGCGTTTGCCCACGAGGAAACCTGGTTCCGCGAAGGGAAGGTTTTCACCAGCACCAACGCCACCGGGGGCAACGAACTGCTCGTCTTTTCGCGCGACAGAGGCGGCGATCTCGCGCTGGTCGAACGGGTTGCCACCAGCGGCCAGGGCACCGGCGCAGCGCTCGGCTCGCAAGGCGCAGTCACGCTGAGCAGCGATGGCCGCTACGCGTTCGTGGTGAACGCGGCGAGCAACACGGTCTCGACCTTCTCGCTTCGACACAACGGCATCGCCTTGAGTTCGGTCATCGATTCAGGCGGGCTGACGCCGATCAGCGTCACCGAGAACGACGGCGTCGTCTATGTGCTGAACGCCGGCGGTGCAGGCAACGTCGCGGGCTTCCGCAATGCCTATGGCCAACTGCGGCCGATCAGCAACAGCGCGCGCGGCCTGTCGGCTGCGGGCGGCACCGGCCCGGCCCAGGTGGGCTTCAGCACCGACGGCGATGTGCTCGTCGTCACCGAGAAAACCACCAATCAAATCACCAGCTATCCGGTGCGACGTGATGGAACGCTCGGCGCCGTGGTGATCACACCATCGTCGGGTGCCACGCCGTTCGGGTTCGCATTCGATCGCCGCGATCACCTGCTGGTCTCGGAGGCCCCAGGCAGCGCGACCTCGTCTTACCGATTCCACGACGGCTCGGCCCAGCCGGTGCTCGTCAGCGCATCAGTGCCCGACACACAGGGCGCCGCTTGCTGGGTTGCCGTGACGCCCAATGGCCGCTACGCCTTCGCCGCGAATGCCGCCAGCAGCACGGTGAGCAGCTACCGCATCTCGCGCTCGGGCCAACTGGCGCTCGTCAACGCGGTTGCCGGCAGCACTGGGCCCAACGCTGGGGCGCTTGATCTTGCCGTCTCACCGGACGGTCGCAGGCTGTTTGCGCTGGCGCCACGCAGCTTGCAGGTGGTGTCCTTCCGGGTTGAATACGACGGCAGCCTGAGCAATCTCGGTGTGGCCGGCGGCCTGCCCGCAGGCAGTGCGGGGCTGGCTGCGAACTAAGACATATCGGTTGATGCCGCACCATCGCAGGCCTGACGTGCCGGCGAGGGTGCGGCCTTTGCCATGGCATGGCATGGCATGGCACGGTATCGACCGTCTTCAATGCGCCGTAGAAACTGTTGATTCGCCAGGCGGCTTTTTCTTCCAGCAGGGCCTGCCTGCAGTCCTGAGGCTTCAGCGCGATGCCTTCTTCGACGGCCCTCCAGGTCGACCACAGAAATGCGGCGCACGCGCTAAGGGCTGCCGCAGCCGTACCGCCGACCCAGCGGGGGCGGCGGCTTCGTCACCCCACCGGATGTCGCCATGCCCGCATTTATCGTCTTCACCAAAGAACGAACGATCGACCCCGCCGAACTGAAGACCTACTCGGCCGAGGTCGGCGCGAGCTTCGACGGCCACCCCGTCAAGTTTCTTGCCGCCTATGGGCCGCACCAGGTGCTCGAAGGCCCGGCCATCGAAGGCGCCGTGATCCTCGAGTTCCCCGACACGGCCGCCGCCCAGGCCCGATATCACAGCCCGGCTTATCACTCAGCGGCAGCACATCGATTCAAGGGCGCCGACTACCGCGCTTTCATCATCGAAGGCCGTTGAGCAGACGACCTTGTTTCAGCCAGCCGCGTCAGGTCGCGAGGCCCTCGGCCTTCAAAGTCTCTTGCACCTTCGGCCGCGCGGCGACCCGTGCGAGGTAAGCGCGCAGCGCCGGGAAGTCGGTCAGCGGCACGCCGAGCAGGTTTGACCAGCTGATGATCGTGAACGCATAGGCGTCGGCCACGCTGTAGTCACCGGCCAGGAAGTCGCGGTCGGCCAGGCGGCCGTCGAGCTCGGCGAAACGCGTGGCCAGCTTGGCTTTCGCGGCCTGGCGGGTCGAGTCGGCGGTTTCCTTGTGCCACAGCCAGGGGCTGAAAGTCTTGTGCAGTTCGGTGCTGACAAAGGCCAGCCATTCGAGCACCGCCAGGCGGCGCGTGCTGCCCGGCGGGCCGATGAACTGGCGCGACGGGTCGAGGTCGGCCACGTATTGCAGCAAGGCCGCGCCTTCGGTGTGGCGCGAGCCATCATCGAACTCCAGCAGCGGCACATAGCCGCGCGGAGCGATGGCGAAGTAGTCGGCGCCGCCATCGACCAGCTTGTGGCGCATCAGGTCGACCTGCACCGCGTCGAAGGCCACACCCGTCTCACGCAAGGCAATGTGAACAGCCATCGAGCAGGCACCGGGAGCGTAGTACAGCTTCATCGAGAACAACCTTGAAAGTGGAGAGGTGATGGCACTCTAGGATTGCGCCGCCGCATTGAAAATAGGATCCAATGCAAACCATGAATGCATTGACGCAATACCTTCTCGGGCCCGGCGATCTGGCGGTGCTGCTGGCCCTGGTGCGTGGCGGCAACCTCGCCGGCGCGGGCGCGCTGGCCGGCGTCGATGGCTCGACCGTGTTTCGCACCGTGCAGCGCTGCGAGAAGGCGCTCGGCCAGCGCTTGTTCGAACGCTCGCGCACCGGCTACCGCGCCACCGAACTCGGGCTGCGCCTGGCGCAGCATGCCGAACGGATCGAGGCCGAACTGGAAGGCGCGCGCTCGGCCGCGAAGCTCGACACCCGTGCCGTCAGCGGCAGCGTGCGCATCAGCACCACCGACACCTTGCTGACCGGGCTGCTGATGGCCGCGCTGAAGCCGCTGACGCAAGCGCACCCGCAACTGCGGCTCGACATCACGACCCGCAACGAGCTCGCCAACCTGACCCAGCGCGAGGCCGACATCGCCTTGCGCGCGACCTTGAAGCCGCCGGCCCACGTCGTCGGCAGGCACATCGGCACGATCCGCTCGGCGGTGTATGCGCAAAGCAAGCCACGCGGCTCGCGCATACAGCCTGATCTTGCGGCCCTGCCCTGGATCGCCGTCGACGATGCGATGCCCGAGCACCCGTCGGTGCGCTGGCGCCGCAAGCATGTGCCGAAGGCCGAGCCGGTGATGTACGTGAACAGCGGGCTGTCGGTGCTCGATGCGGTGGCCGCCGGGCTGGGCATCGGCATCGGCGCGCTCTTTCTGGCTCAGCAGCGCCGCGATCTGAAAATGATCGCCGGCCCGCTTGATGACTGCGACACCCAGCTGTGGCTGCTGACGCATCCGGAATCCCGCCACTTGCGCCGCATCGCGGTCGTGGCCGCGCACCTGGCGGCCACGTTGGGCACGGAACTCGAACGCCTCGAAGGCATGGCCCAACCGTAGATAACACGATATATGAGCTGACTACAGAGCCTGGAATGCCTGTACGCCGAGCGCATCTAAAATCGCCGCTCATGAAATTCACCGACCAGCTCGCCCAAGCCCAACGCGCCAACGACTCGCTGCTGTGCGTCGGCCTCGACCCCGAACCCGCCAAATTCCCTGGCACGTGGAAAGGCGACGCGGCCCGCATCTATGACTTCTGCGCCGCGATCGTCGATGCGACCAAAGACCAGGTCATCGCATTCAAACCGCAGATCGCCTACTTCGCCGGCAACCGCGCCGAAGACCAGCTCGAGCGGCTGATGGCACACATCAAGCGCGTGGCACCGGGTGTGCCGGTGATCCTCGATGCCAAGCGCGGCGACATCGGCTCGACCGCCGAGCAATACGCCCGCGAAGCCTTCGAGCGCTATCAGGCCGATGCGGTGACCTTGTCGCCGTTCATGGGCTTCGACTCGATCGAGCCCTGGCTGCGCTACACCGACAAGGGCCTGATCCTGCTGTGCCGCACCTCGAACCCCGGTGGTTCCGACCTGCAGGCGCAAACGCTGGCGGGGGGCGCGCTGGTCTACGAACACATCGCCCGGCTCGCGCAAGGCCCATGGAACGCGACCGGCCAGCTCGGCCTCGTGGTGGGTGCGACCTTCCCCGGCGAGATCGCCCGCGTGCGTGAACTCGCGCCGAACCTACCTTTACTGATACCCGGCGTCGGCGCGCAGGGCGGTGATGCGCAAGCCACGGTGCAAGCCGGCTGGCGGCCTGATGCGCCGATCATCGTCAACTCGTCGCGAGCCGTGCTGTACGCATCGAACGGCAATGATTTCGCCTCGGCCGCGCGCCAGGCCGCACTGCAGACGAAGCTCGCGTTAAATGCGGCACGCTCATCTTTGGCACCGGCTGGCAAAGGGCAGGCACAGCACAGCTAGCAAAGACACACTGCGGCTTCGCGCTTTCTGGCGCGAACGCAACATGGGTCGTCTCCCATGTGGTCAGGCCGCATGCAAGTTCCCTTTGAATCACCGCTGGGCCCGTCGGCCGCTGTCTCCCGACTGAGCCTGAACCGGCTGATTGCGAAGCTGTTGTTCGGCCTGGGCGGCGGCATCTCTCTCGCTTGCGCACTGGCCTATTCGCTGGTGCCGCTGCAGTTGCAGCCGGGCATGCGAACGCTGCTGATCGTCGGCTGCCTGCTGCTGGCGCTCGTGTTTGCCGCGGCCATCCATCTGCTGCGTCGCTCGCCTTTGCATAACGTCGTGCTGGTGGTGGGCTGGGGCAGTGCGCTGATGACGGTGCTGACCGCCATTGGCCTCGGTGAGGGCATGCACAACCTGAGCCTGGGTTACCTCGGTCTGACGGTGTGCCTGGTCACGGTCGTCACGAGCCTGCGCGCTGGCAGCAGCCTGGCTGCGGGTTGCGCAGTATCGATTGCTGCGATGGCTTGGGCCGAAGCCGGTGGGCTGCTGCCGGGCACCGAAGCCGTGGCGCAAAACCCCGAACTGCTGAACCTGATCACCCATGCGCTGATCCTGACCGGCGCGGTGGCCGCCGGCGCGATGATCTCGCGCATGCTCAGCCATGCGATGCATGACACCGAAGAGCGCGAGCAGCGTTTCCGTTCGCTGCTGATGATCGCCGCCGACTGGTACTGGGAGCTCGACGCCGAGTTGCGTTTCAGCCGCGTGGCCGACAACCTGCTGAAAGGCTCGCATCACGCGGCCGACGACCGCATCGGCCTGCGCCCCTGGGAAGTGCCGGGCCTGGTGGCCGACGAGTTGAAGCTGGCCCAGCACCGCGCCGAACTCGAAGCCCGCCGCCCATTCAGCGGCCTGCTGATCCAGCGCACCGGCAACGCCGGTGAATTGCGCCACTTCAGCGTCAGCGGCCGGCCACGCTTTGATGCCGATGAGCACTTCATCGGCTACTGGGGCGTGGCTCGCGATGTCACGGCCGAGATTCAGGCCCGCGAAGCCGAACGCGCCAGCGAGCAGCGCTATCGACAGCTTTTCGCGCTGACGCCGATGCCCTTGCTGCTGCAGCGCCACGGCCATGTGCTGCTCGCCAACGAGGCTGCGGCCAAGCTGTTCGGCTTTGCATCGGCTGTGTCGATGACGGGCTTCGATCTGACGCAGCTGTATCCGCTCGGGCCGTCACGCCAGCAGTTGCAGCTGCGGCTCGGCGAGCTGGAGAAGCTGCCGGTCGGCGGCTCGGTCGGGCCGGTCGAATTCCAGGTGCTGTCGATGAACCGCCAGCTGCGCACCGTGCAGACCACCAGCGTGCGCGTGACCGCCAGCGATGGGGCGGCGACGCTTTCGCTCTATCACGACGTCACCGGCCGCATGGCCACCGAGACCGCGCTGCGCCGCTCGGAGCTGATGCTGACGCACGTGTTCGCCACCAGCCCCGACTTCATCACGCTGGCCGAAATGAAGACGGGCCGCTACGAACTGGTCAACGACGGCTTCACGCGGGCGCTGGGCTACAGCGCGGAAGAGGTCGTCGGCCGCAGCGTGTTCGAGCTCGGCATCTGGCATCGCCCGGCCGAGCGCGCGAAGCTCGTGGAAGCGCTGACGCGCCGTGGCGGCGTCAGCGAGCTCGAAACCATCTTCATCCACAAATCGGGCAAGCCGGTGTCGGTGTTGATCTCGGCCGGCACCTTCATCATGGACGGGCGCGACTACCTGGTGATCAACGGCCGCGACATCACCGAAAGCCAGCGTGCGCGGCTCGAACATCAGGCCATTTTGAAGAATGCGTCGATCGGTATCGCACTCAGCCGCGACCGCCGCTTCATGCAGGCTAACCCGGCCTTCGAGCGCATGTTCGGTTGGGGTGCGGGCGAGCTGATCGGCCAGCCGGGCAGCGTCGTCTGGACCGACGATGCGATCTACGACGAGATGAAGCGGGTGGCCGGCCCGCTGCTGGCGCAAGGCCAGCAGGTCGAGATGGAGCGGCAGATGACGCGACGCGATGGCACGAGCTTTTGGTGCCGCGTGATCGCCAACGTGGTCGATCAAAGCCTGCCGAACCACGGCGGCACGATCTGGATTGCCGAAGACATCACCGAGCGGCGACAGATCGAACAAGCGTTGGCCAACGCACGCGACGTGGCCGAAGCCGCCAACCGCGCCAAGAGCGCCTTCCTCGCCAACACCAGCCACGAGATCCGCACGCCGCTCAACGGCTTGCAGGGCCTGGCGAGCCTGGCATTGCAGCCCGAGCTGGACGAGCCGCGTCGCATGCAATACCTGCGTCAGATCCAGGACAGCGCGCAAAGCCTGACCGGCATCATTTCCGACATCCTAGACCTGGCGAAGATCGAAGCCGGCAAGTTCAGCATCGAAGACGTGGCCTTCGACCTGCATGCCTTGCTGCAGACGGTGCATCACGCCTATCAGGCGCTGGCGCAAGCCCATGCGCTCGATTTGCGGCTGAGTGTGACGCCCCAGGTGCCGCAGACGGTGCGCGGTGACCCGGTCCGGGTGCGGCAGATCCTCAGCAACTTCATCACCAACGGTCTGAAGTTCACGGTGCGCGGCCATGTGCATGTCGATGTTTCGTTAGACGCCGCTGGGCAGGTGCTGTTCTCCGTCAGCGACACCGGCCTCGGCATTGATGCCTCGGTGCAGCAAAAGCTGTTTCAGCCTTTCGTGCAGGCCGATGACTCGATCACCCGGCGCTATGGCGGCACCGGCCTGGGCCTGTCGATCTGCAAGCAGCTGGCGCAGATGATGGGCGGCAGCGTCGGCCTGGAAAGCACGCCGGGCCATGGCAGCCGCTTCTGGACCGCGCTGCCACTGCCAGCGGCTGAAGCGCGCATGGTCAACATCAACACCGAAGCCCAAGACATCGCCTGGCTGACCGGCCTGCGGGTGCTGCTGGTCGAAGACAACCCTGTCAACATGATGATCGGCGTGGCGCTGCTGGAGCGCTGGGGCGTCGAGGTCGTGCAGGCCTCTGACGGTGAGGAAGGCGTGCTGGCCGTTGAAGAAGCCATCGAGCACCAGCGCCCGTTCGACGCCGTGCTGATGGACGTACAGATGCCCCGCCTGAGCGGCCATGCCGCCGCGCGCCGGTTGCGCCAGCACCATTCGGCGCAGACGCTGCCGATCATCGCGTTGACCGCTGCGGCGCTGGTCTCCGAGCGCGAAGAAGCGCTGGCCGCCGGCATGAACGACTTCCTGACCAAACCGATTGATGCGCAGAAGCTGCGCCATGCGCTGATCAAGGCCGTGACGGCCTGACACAGTCATCCGCCGGCGGTACCGCTCAGACTTGCAGCGGCAGGCTGCGGCAACGGCGCCCGGTCAACACGAACAAGGCATTTGCCACCGCCGGCGCGATCGGCGGCACGCCGGGCTCGCCGACACCGCCCGGCGCACGCATGCTGGGCACCAGATGGGTTTCGATGCGCGGCGCATCGGCCAGTTGCATGATCGGGTAGCTCGGGAAGTTGGTCTGCTGCACGACACCGCCTTCGATGTCGATGCGCCCATACAGCGCCGCGCTCAGGCCGAAGAAGATCGCGCCTTCCATCTGCTGCGCGACGATGCCGGGATTGATCACGGTGCCGATGTCGGCAGCGCAGGTCACGCGGTGCACGCGCGGCTTGCCGCCTTCGATCGACACCTCGGCCACCTGCGCCACGATGCTGCCGAAACTTTCATGCAAAGCCAGGCCGCGCGCATGGCCGGCCGGCAGCGTCTGCCCCCAGCC
>CAHJWV010000239.1 GCA_903643055.1 Burkholderiales bacterium
ATCATCGCGCCGGCCATCAAAGCGGCTCGCCTCCAAGGCATCGACGCCACTGGACCTTACGCTCCCGACACCGTCTTCATGCGGGCCCGCCATGCGCCCGGGCACCCCGGCGAGTTCGATCTGGTGGTCGCGATGACACACGACCACGGACTGATCCCCGTCAAATACATGGGCGTCGAGCACGGTGTGAACGTGACGCTGGGCCTGCCTTTTGTGCGGACCAGCCCGGATCACGGTACGGCGTTTGACATTGCCGGCACCGGTCGGGCCGATCCGTCGAGCCTGCTGGCAGCACTGCGCATCGCGCGGGTTCTGAGCGCGGGCCGCTAAGCCCGCGCTGATCGCCTCAGGCTGGCTTGCTGCTTTGTGCTGACAGCTCGGCCAGCTGCTTGCGCGCGCGAGCCGTGGCACGCTCGATCAGGTAAGCGCTTTCGAAGGCGCGGAAGCGCCCGGTCTCGCACATGCGCGACAGCATCCGCGAGGTCAGCGACACGGTTTCGTGGTGGCGTTTGCCGCGCGTGAAAACAAAGAACGCACGGCCCGGGCTGACGTAGCTCAGGCGCACCTTCTGCCATTCATCGTTCAGGTTCATTTGATAGGCGAACCCCAGCTGAACATGGTCGATCAGCTGCGCGCCGCGCGAGGGCTCGGCCGGCTCGCTCGGCGACAGGTCGAGGTTGATGTCGAGGCCCGGCCCGGCTTCCAGGCGCATCGGTTGGGTGTCGCCGGTGCCGCTGAGTTCGCCGGGCTGCGTGGGCGCGGTGAGATCGATGTCGACATCACCCGCCCAATTGACCGCGCTTTCCTCGACCAGGCCGATCTGCTTGGCTTCGGCCGCGGTGAATTGCGGTTCGGGCGCCGCATTGCCGGTGGTGGCCAGCGGCATGTCGCGCAGCAGCGCGTCAGCTTCGGGCACAGCGGTCGCGAACACGCCTTCCAGTTGCTTGGCGAGCAGGTTGTATTCCAACTCCGTCAGCGGCGTGCCTTTCAACGAATCGGCGTGTGCCGGCAGCAGCTTGCCGAAGAAGGCCTTTTGCGCCGCTTCAGGCCAGCCAATCAACCGCATGCCTTCGTTCAAGTCCTTCATCAGCGGCGGCAGCTGCATCAGGAACTTCTTGCGCATCGCCGGTGAGCCCTTGGGCTGCACGCTCATTACCAAGTCGCGGCCAGCGCGCTTGAGCCGCTGAACGAGTTCAGACTGCGGGCCTTCGCGGCGAGTGGCCAGCGCCAGCGCCTGGCTCCAGACCTGGGCCAGGAAGTCGCGCAGGTATTCCTGCATCGCCAATGGCCGCAGCGCCGAAGTCAGCTGCTGCATGTAGCGCTGCTGGGTGCGCAGCTCCGACTCTTTGTTGTCGACCATCGAGACGGCCGAGGCATTCGCCTGCACTTCCGCCTTGGCCTGTTGGGCGACAAAGCTTTCCAGCGTATTGAGCTTGGCCGCGTAGACCTCGATCTGGTCGAAATCGCCTTCGACGATCTCTTGCACCAGATCGCGCACGCGGGCCATGAACTGCTTGCCCGGACCGTCGTCGAGTTCTTCGAAGGCACTCGCCAAAGAGGCAATGCGGTTGACGAAGCGCCGCGCCGGGTGCTTGCGCGATGAGAAGAAGGTGTTGTCGCTCAAGGCGACCCGCAGCACCGGCAATTGCAGGCGGGCAATCTGGCGCGCCATCTGCGGCGGCACGCGCGGGTCGGAGAGGATCTGGTCGAAAAGGCTGCCGACAACGTCAATCACCATGTGATCGAGCTTGCCGGTCGATGCCTGGCGCAACTCTTCGCGGTGTGCGCGAATGAGGTTGACAGCCATCAGGTTATGCGTGCCGTCGCTGTATTCGCCAATGTCTGACGAGGTGCCGGTCGGCGCCCCCGCGCCGTAGGCGCCGCCGTATCCACCGCCGCCCGAGCCGGCAAAGCCCTGGATTGTCGACGCACCGCCCAGATCGCCAGGGCGAGAGGCGAGGAAGGTCAGGCGGCGGATCAGTGCCATCAGTTCGGCATCGGCGGCTGGCGCCGCATTCTGGGAGCGATAGCCGGAGTTGCCGCCGCTGCGGCCGGGGCCGCTGTTGCCGAAGCCGGCCGAACGGCCCCACGAGGTGACGGCACCGACTCGCCCAGCGGCTTGCGCCGCGCCAAACGAGGTGGGCTGCGAGCCGCTGTCGACATCTGACGAATGGGATGTGGGGCCGAACTGGCCGCCGCCTGTGGTGGCGCCCGGTTCGCGCTGCAGGCTGTCGTAGCCAGAATTCAGGCGGTCACGCCCGAGCTCGTTGCCCGGACCTTCCACACCACGCACCGACAGCCCGACCGGCCGAATGCCGCGGGCGCGGAAGTCGCGCAGGATCTCGGCATAACAGGTGGGCATCACCCGCGCCATCGCGAGGCCCAATTCGCGAGCCAGGAGCTTGCGGCTTTCGTGGTCCGAAGAGATCGAGCTGATGGCGCGATAGAGCGCTGCCCCCAGCACGTCGGCGCGCAAAGGGTTGCGCTCCTGCTCGGCGCGGCCGATGCCGAGCAATTGGCCGGTATAGGACGCGACTTCCCGCTGTTCCCATTCGCAATCGTGGGCGATGGTCTGGCTGATGCGGCCGGAGAACATCTGTTCTTCCATCTCCGCGTCGTCCACCAGGCTCAGCGACTGCCAGTCGGTGTCCGCCTGCCGGCGGTTGGTTTCAGTCTGCGGGTTGAGTTCGCGTGCGACCTTCTTGACCATCGTTTCGCCGAACACCAGCACGAAGGTGCTCATGTTTCGCCGCAGGTCCATCTGCGCAGTGATCAGCGCGTCGCGGTCGAAGATGCGCATCGCTGCCGATGCCAGGATTCCCAGGTGGTCGCTGACGCGATCGGCCACAGCGGCCGTGGTCGTTTTGATGTGACTGATGGCTGCGTCGAAGGCAGCTTGTGCGCGGGGATCGGTCTGATTCATCTCGAACAGGGCCGCAGGATTCCGGCCGGGGCAGCCCAGTGAAAGCTTGTCCCGTCTTGGGCCGTACGGTGCACAAGTATGGCCCTAAACCGTGGGCGTACGCTGACACGTTGCACTGCGGCGACGTCATGCCGCCCTCGTGTGCCGACCGGGCCGGGGGCCCGGTTTCTTCTCATTTCTTCAACGCGTCGCGGATCTCGCGCAGCAGTTGCACATCTTCCGCCGCCGCCGCCGGTGCCGCCGCAGGCGCATCTTTTTTCAGCCGGTTGATCTGCTTGACCATCACGAAAATGATGAACGCCAGGATCACGAAATTCAGTGCCACAGTAATGAAGTTGCCGTAGGCAAACAGCGGCACGCCGGCCTTGGTCAGCGCTTCATAGGTCAATGGGCCCTTGTAGTCGGCCGGTGGGTTGGCCAACATGAGGAAGTAGCTGCTGAAGTCGAGTCCACCGATCACACGCCCGATGATCGGCATGATCAGATCCTTGACGATGGAGTCGACGATCTTGCCGAAAGCCGCGCCGATGATGACGCCGACCGCGAGATCGACGACATTGCCCTTCACCGCGAATTCCTTGAACTCGGTTGCAAACCCCATCGCGCGCTCCTTGGTCAATTCGAATTTCGTGCCGACAAAGAGGCATCGTCACGGGCTGCGGCGCAGTATTGCCGACACTTGCGGGAAGTCAAGGCCGACGCGGGCTGGCCGGCCCGTGTCGCTGCAGTTGTGTCTTCATCTTGCCGGGCTTGACACGTCCGCTAGAATCCCTGGTTGCCCCCCAAGTAGAAGTCAGGATTCTTCATGAGTGACCAGCAAGTCGATCAAGGCCGTCGCACCTGGGTTGCCATCACCTGTGGTGCAGGCGCCATTGGTGGCGTGGCAGCCGCCGTTCCGTTCGTTAGCACCTTTCAGCCCTCGGAGCGCGCTCGTGCTGCGGGCGCCGCTGTCGAGGTGGACATCAGTGCGCTCAAGTCCGGTGAGAAGCTGACCGTCGAGTGGCGAGGTAAGCCGGTATGGATCATCCGCCGTACGCCTGAGCAATTAGCAGCGCTGCCCAAGATCGATCCGTTATTGGCCGATCCGAAGTCTGCGCGCAAGGCGGACGAGTTGACGCCAGCCTATGCGCGCAACGAATACCGCTCGATCAAGCCGGACGTGCTGGTCGCGGTGGGTATCTGTTCGCACCTGGGTTGCTCGCCGTCCGACAAGTTCCAACCCGGAGCGCAACCTTCGTTGCCTGACGATTGGGCTGGCGGTTTCCTGTGCCCGTGCCACGGCTCCACTTTCGACATGGCCGGCCGTGTCTACAAGAACAAGCCGGCACCTGACAATCTCGAAGTGCCTCCGCACATGTACCTGTCCGATAACCGCCTCATCATCGGCGAAGACAAGAAAGCCTGATCCACAGGCAAGTGACGGTATTCATGGAGACTACTCATGGCTGAGTTCAAACAAGTTGCGGCCAACGCGCCCATCGCCGAGAAGCTGTTGACCTGGGTCGACAATCGCTTTCCTGCGAGCAAGCTCTACAAAGAGCATATGAGCGAGTACTACGCTCCGAAGAACTTCAATTTTTGGTACGTCTTCGGTTCGCTGGCGCTGCTGGTGCTCGTGATCCAGATCGTCACCGGCATCTTCCTGGTGATGCATTACAAGCCCGACGCATCGCTGGCCTTCGCCTCGGTCGAGTACATCATGCGTGATGTGCCCTGGGGCTGGCTGATCCGCTACATGCACTCGACCGGCGCATCGGCCTTCTTTGTCGTCGTCTATCTGCACATGTTCCGCGGGCTGCTTTACGGCAGCTATCGCAAGCCGCGCGAATTGGTCTGGATCTTTGGCTGTGCGATCTTCCTTTGCCTGATGGCGGAGGCCTTCATGGGCTACCTGCTGCCATGGGGTCAGATGTCGTATTGGGGCGCTCAGGTGATCGTGAACCTGTTTGCCGCCGTGCCTTTTGTCGGTGGTGATTTGGCGCTGCTGATCCGTGGCGACTATGTGGTGAGCGACGCCACGCTGAACCGCTTCTTCAGCTTCCACGTCATTGCGGTGCCGCTGGTGCTGCTGGGCCTGGTCGTGGCGCACATCATCGCGCTGCATGAAGTCGGCTCGAACAATCCGGACGGTGTCGAGATCAAGGCGAAGAAAGATGCGAAGGGCATTCCGCTCGATGGCATCCCGTTCCACCCGTATTACTCGGTGCACGATCTGTTCGCCGTCAGCGTCTTCCTGATGGCCTTTGCCGCGATCCTGTTCTTCGCGCCTGAAATGGGCGGCTATTTCCTGGAGTACAACAACTTCATTCCGGCCGACCCATTGAAGACCCCGGCTCACATCGCGCCCGTCTGGTACTTCACGCCGTTCTATTCGATGCTGCGTGCAACGACCGACCAGATGGTTTATGTGCTTGTCGGTTTGATTGGCCTGGGGGCCATCCTCGCATTGCTGCGCGGTGGCTTCTCGGCCGCCATCAAAGCGGCAATCGCCGTCGGTGCGTTGGTCATCGCCAGTCTCTTGCTGACCTTCGAGGCCAAGTTCTGGGGTGTGGTCGTGATGGGCGGTGCGGTGGTGATCCTGTTCGCTTTGCCCTGGCTGGACCACAGCCCGGTGAAATCGATCCGCTATCGGCCGGACTCGCACAAATATGTCTACGGCGTCTTTGTTCTTTTCTTCCTCGTGCTGGGTTACCTCGGCGTGAAGCCGCCTGGCGTCTGGGGTGGCGTCACGATCCTCGGCCTGACGCTGGACGTGGCACAGACCATCTCGCAATTCGGTACCTTGCTCTACTTCGGCTTCTTCCTTTTGATGCCCTGGTGGAGCCGCATCGGCCAATTCAAGCCGGTACCTGATCGCGTGACCTACGCTGCCCACTGAACAGCCCAGGCGGAATCCACACCATGAAGAAACTGATCGTCATCTTGCTGGCATCGCTGGGCGTGTCGATGGGTGCTGTTGCCTCTGAAGGCGGCTTGTCCTGGGACAAGTTCCCCGAGGCCAAACTCAACGACGTCGCGGCCTTGCAAAACGGCGCCAAGGTGTTCGTCAACTACTGCCTCAATTGCCACTCGGCTGCGTTCATGCGCTACAACCGGCTGCGTGACATCGGCCTGACCGAAGCACAGATCAAGCAGAACCTGATGTTCGCGACCGACAAGGTCGGCGACACGATGAAGACCTCGCTGGACCCGAAGCAGGCCAAGGAATGGTTCGGTGGCAACCCACCGGACCTGACCGTGATCGCGCGATCGCGGGCCGACGGTGCCAAGGGCTCGGGCGCTGACTATCTGTACACCTACCTGCGCAGTTATTACCGCGACGAGACCAAGGCGACCGGCTGGAACAACATGGCCTTCCCGAGCGTGGCGATGCCGCATGTGCTGTGGGAGCTGCAAGGCCAGCGCGTGCCGAAATTCGTTGAAGAAAAAGATGCACACCATGAAGGCAAGACGGTGCATCGATTCGCAGGGTACGAACAACTCACACCCGGGACGCAGACCCCGGCAGAGTTCGATGAAACCGTGGCCGATCTGGTGGCCTATCTGCAGTGGATTGGCGAGCCGGTCCAAAACGATCGCGTGCGAATCGGCGCTTTCGTTCTCCTCTTCCTCGCCGTTTTCACGGTCATTGCTTGGCGGCTGAATGCAGCCTATTGGAAAGACGTGAAGTAGCGTGCGAACCGCGGCCGTCGCACGACGGTTGCTGATTGTTTGCGGAGTGGGATGCCCTCGCGGGCCGGCCCACTCCGTTTGTGTTTTCTAAGACCTCTAGCTCAAGGAGCCGCCACCATGATGGTGCTTTACTCCGGAACGACCTGCCCTTACTCGCATCGTTGCCGTTTTGTTCTGTTCGAAAAAGGCATGGACTTCGAGATCCGCGACGTCGATCTGTTCGCAAAGCCCGAAGACATTGCGTTGATGAACCCATACAACGAGGTGCCGATCCTGGTCGAGCGCGATCTGATCTTGTACGAGTCGCACATCATCAATGAGTACATCGATGAACGCTTCCCGCATCCGCAACTGATGCCTGGCGACCCGGTGGCCCGTGCCCGCGTGCGGCTGTTCTTGCTCAACTTCGAGAAAGAACTGTTTGCTCATGTGAACGTGCTCGAGTCACGTGGCGCGAAGCCCACCGACAAGCAACTCGAGCGTGCCCGCGCTCAGATTCGTGATCGCCTGACGCAGTTGGCTCCGATCTTCTTGAAGAACAAGTTCATGCTGGGCGACGACTTCTCGATGCTCGATGTGGCCATTGCACCGTTGTTGTGGCGCCTCGATTACTACGGCATCGACATGTCGAAGAATGCTGTGCCGCTGCTCAAGTACGCCGAGCGCATTTTCTCGCGCCCGGCTTACATCGAAGCACTGACGCCGTCCGAGAAAGTGATGCGCAAGTAAGCGCAGGAGCGGTCATGAGCCTCATTCCGACCGCGCCTGGCGGTACCGGTACCTCCACCCGGCCTTACCTGATTCGAGCGCTGCACGACTGGTGTACCGACAACGGCTTCACACCTTATCTGGCGGTGTTCGTTGACGCCAAAGTGCAGGTGCCGATGGAGTACGTGAAGAACAACGAGATCGTTCTGAACGTGGGCTTCGAGGCGACCAGCGCTTTGAAGCTTGGTAACGAATTGATCGAGTTCAAAGCGCGCTTCGGCGGCAGCTCGCGCGAGATCATCGTGCCGATCGATCATGTGATTGCGATCTATGCGCGTGAGAACGGGCAGGGCATGGCGTTCCCGATGCCCACCGAATCAACCGGTGGGCGGGACGCCGAGTTGGCTTTAGTGCCGGAGGCCGGTGGCAGCGATCGTCCGGTCACAACCGGTGGTGGCTTGCGGCTTGCCAGTGCTGATGGTGATGCAACGCCGTCAGTTGATCAGGGTGTTGATGCATCAGATGGCGAACCAACGCCTCCGCCGGAGCCGCCGGTAGGGGGAGGTCGTCCTTCTTTGAAGCGCATCAAGTGAACGGTCTTTGCGGGCGCTTCGGCGCCGGCTAGAATCTCTCTTCTTAGCCCTTGTAGCTCAGCTGGTAGAGCAGCGGTTTTGTAAACCGAAGGTCGCGGGTTCGATTCCTGCCGGGGGCACCAAATCACTATCCGATCCAATCCCGTTTTAGCCTGTTTTCATAGGTAAAACGAGATCAGCGCGGGGTGATGAAATCCTACCGCATCCTGCGGTATCCTGCCCGCCTCCCCCGCGCCAGTCCCGCGCGGAATCCCGCGAGAGCAAATGGCGTACATCACCAAGAAAAACGGGCGTTGGCGTGCCCAGGTCGAACGAGCAGACGTCCGCCGTTCGGCAACCTTCGATACGAAGCAAGAGGCAGCTAATTGGGCCGCAGCTGAAGAAGCTGCGCTCCTCGCGGTCAAGCGGGGAGCTTTCCCGCGCAAGACTTTTAGCGACGCAATTGATCGCTACATCAAAGAGGTGAGTTCAACAAAGAAAGGCGAGCGTTTCGAAGAGCTGCGACTGCGTGCGCTTGAACGTGACTTCCCTAGCTTGGCGGCGAAAATCTTCTATGAGATTGATACACCCGACATGGTCGACTGGCGAGATGCCAGATTGAAGGCTGTTTCTCCGGGGTCGGTTCAGCGAGATATCAATCTTTTGTCCAACGTATTCGCCATTGCCATAGAAGAATGGAAATGGTGTGGTGAGTCGCCTCTTAAGGGACTGCGGCGGCCAGGAAATAACCCTCCCCGTGATCGTCGGATTCAACCGGCGGAAGTCAAGATTATTTGCCGCTGGCTCGGGTATCGAACTAAGCATGTTCAGACGAAGCAACAAGAAGTTGCTCTCGCGTTTCTCGTTGGGCTGCGAACAGCGATGAGAGCGGGCGAGATACTTTCGTTATCCGATAAGAACGTGGATTTCGAGCGCCGTGTGGCTACGGTGGAGCACAAAACTCAGCACATAACGGGTCGCCCGCGCACTATTCCCTTGTCAAAACATGGGGTGAGACTGCTGCAGCAATTAAGAGGGCGCGGGCAGTATTTCAGTGTTAGCAGCGCGTCGCTTGACGCGCTTTTTCGCAAAGCTCGAGATAAGCTTTTGCTCGATGATCTTCATTTCCATGATTCACGAGCTGAGGCGCTAACTCGATTGGCACGTAAGGTTGACGTTATGACTTTGGCGCGAATCAGCGGGCACAAAGATCTGCGTATCCTTATGGATACCTATTATCGAGAAACTGCATCTGAGATTGCGGCTCGTTTGGACTGACGTTGCAGCCAGGCCATCACTTCTTCTTGCTTCCATCGACGTAAACGCCTGTTTATGTTCACCGTCGGTTTGGGGAAGTCGACCCGCTTTGTGAGCCTATCAGTCACGTATTCACGTGAAAGGCTAAGCATGGTCGCAATTTGAGCAGTATCAATCAATGAGGTCATGAGTAGTCTGTTCCAGGATCGGAAATCTAGTTGAGAGAAGGCGCTAACCCAAGCTCGCGATAAGTGGCCTCACGAATGACACGGCTGATAACCCTGACAGTTCGCGAAGCGCAATGAAGCGCATGCGCAG
>CAHJWV010000240.1 GCA_903643055.1 Burkholderiales bacterium
GCGATCACGGTCGACAGCATGCCGGGCCACGGCAGCACCTTTCATCTCTATTTCCCGCTGCTCGCGCCCCCCGTCGAGACCCCTGTGCAAGCCATGCGGCCGTTGCCACCGCGAGGCCAGGGCCAGCATGTGATGTATGTCGATGACGACCCGGCGATGCTGGTGCTGGTCGAGCGTTTGCTCAAACGCGCCGGCTACCGTGTCAGCACCTACGACAGTCCCCGCTTTGCGATGTCGGCTCTGCGCATGAAGCCGGGCGACTTCGATCTCGTCGTCAGCGACTTCAACATGCCGGAGATGACGGGCATGGACCTCGCCCAGGAGATCCTGATGCTGCAACCCGAGTTGCCGATCGTCATCAGCTCTGGCTACATCTCCGACGAGATGCGCCACACCGCTGCACGCATCGGCGTGCAGCACCTGCTGCAAAAGGAATACTCGCTGGAGCAACTGCCCACCGTCGTGGACGCCGCCTTGTCCGGAGTCTTGAATGACGCTCATGTTTGACGCCATGCAGACCCGAGGAAACGCATGAAGCGCCGGCTGCACCGCTATGTGCTGACAGCTGGCTTCGCACTGATCGTGCTGACCTGGCTGGCCGCAGGCGTGGCCAGCTGGCGCGGCCGCCACGATGCACTGAACGACTGGCGGCTGTTCCTCTCCAGCCTGTCGACCCTCGCAGCCCAGCATGCCGACCAAACCTTCGCGGCCGCCGACGCCATCCTCGCCCGCGTGGTCGATGAAGTGAACAAGAGCCCGGCCCATGACGAGGCCGAGCTGAGCCAGCGCATGGGCACGCTCGCCACCTTCGAGATGCTGCGCGAGCGGCAGAAAGACCTGCCGCAGATCGACGTGGTGCTGATCATGACCATCGACGGCCACATGCTCAATTACTCGCGCAAATTTCCGCCGCCGGAGTTCAGCGTGACCCATCGCGACTACCTCGACGCACACCGCAGCGACGCAGCGTTAGGCGTCTTTCTGTCGACGCCGTTCAAGAACAACGTCAACGGCCACTGGACGTTCTATCTGTCTCGCAAGCTCAAGAGCCCGGACGGCAGCACGCTCGGCCTCGCGCTGGTCGGCATCCAGAGCGACTACTTCGAGCGCTTCTATGGCTCGATGCACTTCTCGCAAAACGATGTCGTGGTGTCTCTGGCTCGCACCGATGGCGTGATGCTGGCGCGCCATCCTCATGTGGATGAGCTGATGGGCAAGAGCTTCTCGCAAGGCGCCAGCATGCAGCTGCTGGCGCAAGCCGACCCGCCTCGCGCCGAGGTCGTTCATGTGCCCCGCGTGACCGACCCGACCGACTCCCGCCTGCGCATCGTGGCGCCCAGCCGGCTGGCGGCTTATCCCGCGCTCGTTCACATCGCCGCCACCGAAGGCCTGGTGCTGGCCCACTGGAAGCGCACCGCGTGGTTGATCAGCCTGTTGACGGTGATGGCCGATGTGTTGATCGGCGGCCTCACCATCTGGCTTTATCGCCTGTTGAAGCGGCGTGGCGAGATGGTCGAAGAACTCGAAGCGGCGCGCAGCGCGGCCGAAGAAGCCAGCCGCGCCAAGTCGGCCTTTCTCGCCAACATGAGCCATGAGATCCGCACGCCGATGAACGGCGTGCTGGGCATGACCGAGCTGCTGTTGCACACGCCGTTGTCACCGCGCCAACGCGACCTGGCCTCGGCCGCTTATGGCTCGGGCGAGACCATGCTGCACCTGATCAACGACATCCTGGATGTCTCGAAGATCGAAGCCGGCAAGGTCGAGCTCGAACACATCGACTTCGATCTCGAGGCGCTGATCAGCGACGAGATCAGCATGTTCCGCGCCCCCACGCAGCGCAACCGCGTGCGCCTGACCCACAGCCTGGAGTTCGGCGTGCCGCGCGCGGTGCGCGGTGACCCGATGCGGCTGCGCCAGATCCTGACGAACCTGCTCGGCAACGCGACCAAGTTCACCGCCCGCGGCGAGATCAGCCTGAAAGTGCGCTGCCTGATCAGCACCGACATCGGCTACCGCGTGCAGTTCGAAGTCATCGACAGTGGCATCGGCATCAGTGCCAGCGCCATCGGCCAACTGTTCCAGCCCTTCATGCAGGCCGATGGCTCGATGAGCCGCCGCTATGGCGGCACCGGCCTGGGCCTGGCGATCACGCACAAGCTCGTTGAGCTGATGAACGGCACGATCGAAGTGGCCAGCACGCCCGGCCAGGGCTCGACCTTCACCGCGGTCGTCGAACTTCAGCGCGCGCAAGGAGCGTTGTCACCGCAGCGCCGCATGACGACGCCGAGCAGCCGCGCTTCGCTGATGGGCGGGCGCGTGCTGCTGGCCGAAGACAACCCGGTGAACATGGAAGTCGCCGCGGCGATGCTCGAAAGCCTGGGGCTGCAGGTGGACCGTGCCACCGATGGCACGCAGGCGATCCGGCATTGCGCGGACATCGACTACGACGCCGTGCTGATGGACTGTCAGATGCCCGAGATGGATGGCTTCGAAGCGAGCCGGCAGATCCGCGCCAATGGCCACACCGAGGTACCGATCATTGCGCTGACCGCCAATGCCATGACCGGCGACCGGGAGCACTGCCTGCAGGCCGGCATGAACGACTACATGTCCAAGCCCTTCACCCGCGATGCCATCGAGCGCGTGCTGCGCCGCTGGATCGGCAGCGATGCTTCGGGCGACGCCTCGGCATCGGCGCCAATGCCGCTCGCCGATCTCTCCGCCGACGCGACCCATGGTCCCCATGCCGATGACGGCACCGTGCTCGACCCGATGGCCCTCGACACGCTGCGCTCCCTGCAACGGCCCGGCATGCAAGACCTGCTGCAATCGGTGGCCACGACTTATCTCGCTGAAAGCCCGCGGCTGCTGGCCGAGTTGCAAGACGCGGCGCAGGTCGGTGACTTGCACGCGCTCAAGCGCAGCGCCCACACCTTGAAATCATCGAGCCTGCAGCTCGGTGCCATGCGCTTGAGCGAAGCCTGCAAGGCATTGGAAGAAGGGGCTCGCAACGGCACCTTGCAGAATGCACCGGAGCATGCACAACAGATCGAAATCGAATTCGCCCGCGTGGTCGACGCGGTGGGTGAGCTGATGCGTGATTGAGGTCAGGCCAACGCGTTGGGTCATGGCCAAAGGAAGAAATCAAAAAGAAAAGAGAAGGGGCCAAGCGTTTTCCAAGCAAAGCGTGCCCAGGCATGGGCGCCCGCAAGTCACATCCCATTGACGCGAAAGATGATCCCGGTGCTGACAGCAATCGGCTCACCGCCGAGCGTCGCGGGCTCGAAGCGCCGGCTACCTGCGCCGATCTGGCGCTCAACGCCATACCAGAGCGGCTGCCTGTAAGGAAGCGGTATTCAACGAATGGCAACACACGAGCAAGCGAACACACTCGGTGGACTCAAGAGAAGTGTGGGCGTCTTTCAACCCGAACAACAGGAAATTGAACAATGAACATCTGCAAACTCCTCGCGGAGCATCGGAGTTTCAAGCGCTCTCCGCGCAGCCCGGCCCGAAGCAGGCCAGAGATCAGCTTGAACAACGATCAAATACCTCGCCGTCAGCCGGCCAATTGCCGCGCAGCCTGGCCTCAGCCGCTTCAGCAAGAAACAGCGATGAATACACGCATGGCCTCATCGCTGAGCGCCATCTTGGCTTTAACCGCCTCGGTTTTCATGGTCACGGCACCGGCCCAGGCCGCCGTTCCCGCAGACCTCGCCGCGCTGGTCAATCCGCTGATCGGCACCTTGAAAGAAGGCAACACCTTCCCCGGCGCGAGCCTTCCCTTCGGCATGGTTCAGGTCAGCCCCGACACGGGCTACGAGACCGGCTACAAGTACGACAGCCCGAAGATCCTCGGCTTCTCCAATACGCACCTGTCGGGCGCAGGCTGCGGTAACGCGACCGAGGTGTCCTTGATGCCAACCCTTGGCGGCGTGCGCACAAGCGACCCCAACATCTACGGCCAGCCGCTCAACCATGCGAACGAGCAGGCTTCGGCAGGCACCTACAAGGTGTCGACCCCGAACGGCGTCACCACCGAACTGACGTCGACGCTGCGCACCGGCTGGCAGCGCTACACCTTCCCGTCCAGCACCGAGGCCAACGTGCTGTTCAACACCGCGTTCGTCAAAGGCGCAAACGCCAAGGCCGTCCGTTCCTCGATCTCGATCGTCAACGGAGATACCGTCGAGGGCTCGGTTACCACCAGCGGCTTCTGCTCTTCAACACCAGAACACACGGTCTACTTCTCCGCGAAATTCAACCGCCCGTTCGCGTCGTTCGGCACCTGGTCCGGAACCACGTTCACGAACAACAGCCGCAACGCGAGCGGGTCGTCCGCGACCGGCGGCTGGGTGCGCTTCGACACCACCAGCAACCGCTCCGTCACCGTGAAGCTTGGCATTTCATACACCGGGCTCGCCGGTGCGCGAAGCAACCTCTCCGCCGAGACAAGCGCTGTGGGATTCGCTTTTGACACAGTGCGGAAGGCGGCAGTCCAGGCCTGGAACGATCAGCTTCACAAGGCTGAGATCGATGGGGGCACCTGGGACCGCCAGGTGGCGTACTACACCTCGCTGTACCACGCGCTGCTGAGCCCCAACCTCGCAGGCGACGTGGACGGTTCCTACCGCGGCTTCGACAACCAGGTGCACAAGGCGGCGGACTACACGCCGTACCAGACCTTCTCGTTGTGGGACACCTACCGCGCACAGAACCAGCTCGTCGCGCTGCTGTTGCCGAAGGTCGCGCGCGACTACGCACTGTCGCTGCTGGCCATCGACCGCGAGTGGGGCTGGCTGCCGCGGTGGTCGATGTACTACACCGAAACCAACACGATGACCGGCGACCCGGTCACGCCCTTCCTGGTCGACCTGTGGTCGCGTGGGCTGCTGAACGGCTATGAGCAAGCCTTCTACGCGGCCTTGCGCAAGAACGCCGTGGGCGTGCCGCCGGCGGCACTGAAGTTGAACAGCCGCAACGGCAACCCGTCGTATACCTCGCTCGGCTACATCGCGACCGATGCCAACTGCGGTACGCCGAACCCGATCGACAACGACTGCGGCTACCCGGCTTCGGCAACGCTCGAATACGCCGTCGCCGACTCGGCCCTGGCGATCATGGCCGCAGGCCTCGGGCACACGGCCGATGCCGAATTGTTCAACTCGCGCGGCCAGGCTTACCGCAAGCTATTCGATCCTGCGATCGGCTTCTTCCGGCCCAAAAACGCGTCGGGCGCATTCATCACGCCCTACAACCCCGCAGACGGTGCTCACAAGTTCCATGAGGGCGGCGCCTACCAATACCAATGGCTTGTGCCGCAAGACCCGGCCGGGCTGATCGACCTGTTGGGCGGCAAGAGCGCCACCAACAACCGGCTCGACAGCTTCTTCGCGTACAGCGATCTGCTGCTCGACCCCGCAGGCACGGCGCAGACCAAGTGGGTCAACGGCTCCTACGACTACTACTCGTTCACCACCTACAACCCGAACAACGAGCCGGACCTGCTGGCGCCGTACATGTACCTCTACACCGGCCAGCCCTCGAAGACCTCGACCGTGGTGCGCGCCGCGTACACACTGTTCAGCAACCAGCCGCACGGCATGACCGGCAATGACGATCTGGGCACCATGTCGGCCTGGTACGTGCTGTCGTCGCTCGGCATCTACCCGCTGATGAACGGCACCAACACCTACGGCGTCGTCACCCCGCAGTTCCCGTGGGCGAAGGTCAGCGTCGGCAGCTACGGCACGCACCAGGGCGGCACGCTGAACATCACGGCCCCGAGCGTCAGCGACAGCAACCGCTACATCGGCTCGGCCACGCTTAACGGCACCGCGTTCAGCAAGACCTGGCTCTCGCACGCCGACATCGCCAAGGGCGCCACCCTCCAGTACGCGGTCGCCAGCACGGCAAGCAACTGGGGCACCGGCCCGAACGATGCGCCACCATCGGCCAACCACGCGACGCCACCCGCCGGTAGCAATTTGGCCTTGGGCCGGCCGGCCACGGGCACGGCTGCGTGCTCGGCCACCGAGGGCCCGGACAAGGCAGTCAACGGCAGCGTCAGCGGCGGCAATGCCGACAAGTTCTGCTCGGTGGCCGTGGGCAGCTGGCTGCAGGTCGACCTCGGGTCGGCCAAGAGCGTTACCGGGTTTGTGGTCAGGCATGCCGGTGCCGGCAGTGAGCCGATGGCGCTGAACACGAAGGCCTTCACGCTCCAGCTGTCAGCCGACGGCGCGATCTGGTCGACGCCGGTCACGGTCACAGCCAACACCGCCAGCATCTCGACGCACCTCATTTCGACGACGACTGCACGCTACGCACGCCTCAACGTCCAGACGCCATCGCAGACCGCCGACGGGGCCACCAGGATCTACGAGTTCGAGGTCTACGGCAATGCGGACGCTGGCTTGCTGCGCGGCGTCGAGTCGAACCGCTGCCTCGACATTCCTTTGGGCAACACGGCCAACGGCACCCTGCCCTTTCTGTGGGACTGCGACGCGGGCAATCCAAACCAGCAGTGGGCCGTGACGGCCGCAGGCGAGCTGCGGGCGCTCGGCAAATGCCTG
>CAHJWV010000241.1 GCA_903643055.1 Burkholderiales bacterium
GCAGCTTCTGCAGATCGTGCGGCGCGAGGTAAAAGCGCAACTCGCCTTCGTGGGCGCGTTGCAGGTCCAGCACGTCGTCGACCCGCGCCCGCAAGTGCTGGCCGGCCTGCAAGACCGGCTCGGCTTCGGGGCTTGTCAGCGCCGCGTCGCGGTGCCCGTGCTTGTGCGCAGCGCCTGCCTTCATCAACTCGGCAAAACCGAGCGCCGCATTCAACGGCCGGCGCATTTCGTGGCTCACCCGCGCCAGAAGCTCTTCGCGGCCACGCTGCGCCAATTCGTCAACGCCGTGCTGAATGCGCTCGCCAGCCAATTCGGCCAGCCGCGCGGCGGCTTCTTTTTGTGGGCTGAGGTCGTGCACTTGATATAGATAACAGGTGCTCTGGCCGGCATCGGCCAGCAATGAGGCATTGATCAGCACCCAGACCGGCTCGCGCTCACTGGGCATCAGATAGCGCTTCTCGAACTGTGTCACGCGGACCCGGCCGCAGCGCAACTCCTCCAGCCGGTCGAACTCATGCGCCTGATCGGCCGCGAAGGTCAGCATCGCCTGGCGGCTGCTCAGCAACTGCGCAGCATCGCGGCCGAGCAAACGGCACAAGGCGTCGTTGACCTGAACGAAGTGGCCATCCAACGCCACCAGGGCCATGCCCAGCGGGGCGAATTCGAAGGCATGTCGAAAGCGCGCCTCGCTTTCGCGCAGCAACGTCTCGTGATGAAAACGCTCGCTGACGTCGCGCAACACCAGCACCACGCCGAGCAGCCCGCCCCGGCTGTCCAGAATCGGCCCGGCCGATTCATCGACCGGCCGGCTCGGCCCGTGGGCTCGCGTCAGCAGGCGGCCATGGCGCACGCCCATGACCCGCCGATCGAACAGCACCTGCATCGCAAACGAGGCCGGTATCGGATCATCGAAGCGCACCACTTCGTCGACCGAGAGTCCGGTCACCTGCTCGTTCGACACACTCAGCAGCCGCTCGGCCGCCGGGTTGATCAGCCGCACATGGCCGCTGGCATCCACCGTCACGACACCATCCTGGACGCAATGCAAGGTCGAGGCGAACCAGCGTTCGGACTCGCGCAGCTGCAGCTCCAGCCGCGATTTCCACAGCGCCACCTCGATGCCGGCACGCAGCTCACGCGGCTGGTAAGGCTTGGTGACGTAGCCGTAGGCCGCGGTGCGCGCGGCGCGCTGCACGGTGTCGGCATCGCTGAACGAGGTCAGGAACAGCACCGGCGTGCCCAGCTCGCGGTGCAGCCGGCCCGCGGCATGAATGCCATCGGCGTCGCCGCGCAGCATCACATCCATCAAGGTCAGGTCGGGATGGAACTGCGATGCCAGCGCGACGGCCTGATCGGCGGTGTCGGCCGTGCCGACAACCTGGTAGCCCCAGGCCTGCAGCCGCAGTTGCAGATCCAGCGCCACCACCGATTCGTCTTCCACGATCAGGATCGTCGACGCCCTCATTCGTTCTCCTTGACGGCTGCCGGCGCCTGCAGGCGGCTGAGCTGGGCACTGAAGACCGCGCCGCCGCCCGGCGCGGATTCGGCCTTCAGCTGCCCGCCCAGTTGCCGCGCGAGATTCGACGCCAGCTGCAGCCCCATCGTGGCTGCGGAATCAATCTGAAATCCTTCTGGCAGCCCGACGCCGTTGTCCAACACCTGAAGCCACGGCACGCCTTGCTCCAGGCTCACCGTGACCCGCACCTCGCCGGCCGTGCGGTGGACGAAGGCGTGCTTCAGCGTGTTGCTGACCAGCTCGGTGACCAGCAGGCCGAACGGAATCGCACCATCGAGCGCCATCGCCATCGGGACCACACTGGCGCTGATGCGCAGGTCGCGCCCGCCAGCGCCGTTGACTTCATCGATCTGCTTCAGCAGATCGGCGGTGTAGTCGGCCAGCGAGACCGAGGACAGGCTGCCCGCCTGATACAGCTTCTCATGCACCAGCGCCATCGCCCGCACGCGCTGCACGCTGTCTTCCAGCGCCGCGCGCCCCGGGCCATCGACCAGATTGCGAAGTTGCAGGCTCAACAGGCTTTGCACCACCTGCAGGTTGTTCTTCACCCGGTGATAGACCTCCTTCAGCAGCGTCTCACGCTCCTGCAGCGCCGACTGCAGCCGGGCCTCGGCCTGCTTGCGCTTCGTGATGTCCTGGGCAATCACCGCAAATTGGCCCGGCGCCGGCCGATAGGCCACGATGTCGTACCAACGTTCCAGCAACTCGGAGCGCTGCTCCAGGTGAGCGGGCTCGCCGGTCAACGCGACGCGACCGAAGATGCGGACCCAATCGACCGCATGCTGGCGGCTCTGCGGCATCAGCTGGCTGGCCAGGCGGCCGATCGCCTTCGCCGGCTCCAGGTTCGACATCGACGCAAACGCGGTGTTCATCGCGAGGAATTTGTAGTCGATGGGCTGGCCGGCGTCATCGATCACGATCTCGTGCAACGCGAAGCCGCTGTTCAGGTGATCGAACAAGGAGCGGTAGCGCTGTTCGCTGTCTTTCAGGCGCAGCTCCAGCGCCTTGCGGCCGGTGATGTCATAGGCCATGCCGAAGAACCCGGCGATGACGCCCGGCTCCGGCTGATCGGGAATCAAGGTCATGCGCAGCTGCCGCAAGCCGTCGGTGGTCAGCAAGGCCAACTCGAACTCGCAGCGCCGGCCTTGCATCACTTCCACGATGTGCGGCTGGATCACCGGATAGGCCGTCGAGTCAAGCGCGTCATAGATTTCGCGCAGCGGCCGACCGACGATGCGCTCAGGCGGCAAGCCCGTGGCCGACTGGAACTCGCGATTGGCAAAGCGCGTCTGGCCATCGCGGCCCCAATGGCCGAGCATCGCCGGCACGTTATCGACAATGGCATCGAGCTGCGCATGTGTGCGGCCCAGCTCTTCATTGAGCCGCTTGTTGTCGCTGAGGTCTTCGAGCACCGCCAGCGAAAGCGCCGGCTGGCCCTGGGCGTCGCGCTGCAAGGTCGCCGACAGCAGCACATCGATCAAGCTGCCGTCCTTGCGGATGTATTGGTATTCGACGCGATCGCAGCGCCCGGTCGCGTAATAGGCCGGGAACACGACCTCCAGCGCCTTGACGCGTGAGGCCGGCGCCAGAAATTCATAGGAAGGCCGCCCCATCACCTCGGCGCGCTCGTAGCCCATTACCTCCAGCCAGCGATCGCTGACGTGATTCATCTTCCCCGAGACATCGATGGAGTGAAGCATCGCCGGCGTCGATTCATACAGGAGCCGAAAGCGCTGCTCGCTGTCGGCCAGCGCCTGCTCGATGACCCGCTGCTCGGTGATGTCGCGCCCGACCGACTGCAAGCCGA
>CAHJWV010000242.1 GCA_903643055.1 Burkholderiales bacterium
TATCGCGCTGCGAAAACTCTTCCCACCAACGTGCGTGCTCGGCGCCGACTTCACCGGCTTCAGCGCGCAGGCGCAGGAAGTCGAAGCCGGCGCGGAAGCGCGGCTGCTCGACCAGCGTGTGCGGCGCATTGCCGGTGCGGCGATCGAAGCGCGGCTGCATCAGCCAGATTTCGCGCATGTCGGCGCCCAGCTTGCCGCGCCCGGAGATGTCGCCGATGCGCGCATCGAACACCGCGTCGACCGCCTGCTGCAAGGCCGGGAACGGCGCCTCGCCCTTCTTCTTCAGGCGCTGCCAGCCATCGAGCACGTCATGCCACAGCATGCAGGCGAGCATGAAGCTCGGCGCCACCGGCTTGCCTTCGCCAACGCGGCGGTCGGTGTCGGCCAGCGCCATGTCAACGAACTTGCGGCGCTCCGGGTGCTTGGCCGCGTCATCGAGCACGACATCGAGGATCGGGAACAGCCCGCGCGCCGAGCCGACCAGCCCTTGCTTGCGAAGCTCTTCGATGCTCGCCAGCGCATGGCCGGTCTGCAGCAGCTTGATCATTTCGTCGAAGGTGCGCGAGGCCGGCACGCTTTCGAGCAGCGCGGCCATCTCCTGGATCGGCTGGCGCGTCTTCGGCTCGATCGTGAAACCCAGCTTCGCAGCAAAGCGCACGGCGCGGATGATGCGCACCGGGTCTTCGCGATAGCGCGCTGCCGGGTCGCCGATCATGCGCAACACCTTCTTCTTCGCGTCCTTGATGCCGCCGTGGTAGTCGACCACGATCTGCTGCTGCGGGTCGTAGTACATCGCGTTGACGGTGAAGTCGCGCCGGGCCGCATCTTCGATCTGCGGGCCCCAGACGTTGTCACGCAGCACGCGCCCGGCCGCATCGACCACATGGGTCTTGCCGGCCAGTTCGCTCTTCGAGGTCTTTTCGTTGCCGCTGACCTGCTCGGACGCGGTGGCATCGACCATCGCGCGAAAAGTCGAAACCTCGATCACCTCGTGCTCGCGGCCCCGGCCGTAGACGACGTGAACGATGCGAAAGCGCCGACCGATGATGAAGGCGCGCCGGAACAGGCCCTTGACCTGCTCGGGTGTCGCGTTGGTGGCGACGTCGAAATCCTTCGGCCGCAGCCCGACCAGCAGATCGCGCACCGCGCCGCCAACGATGTAAGCCTCGAAGCCGGCATCGGTCAGCGTCTTGACGACACGCACGGCATGGTCGTCGACCAGCGCCAGATCGATCTGGTGCTCGCTGAACGGCACCTCCACCCGCTTGCCCTTGGGCACACCGGGCTTGGCCGCCGGTTTGCCCAGCAATTTGTCAATCAACTTTTTGATCATCAGGAGAACAACTGAAGAATGCGCCAGCCCCGCTCGCGCGCAATGGTTTCAAGCGAGGGCGAGGGGTTTGTCGCCACCGGGTCGGTTGCGTATTCCAGCAGCGGCAGGTCGTTCGCCGAGTCGCTGTAGACGCTGATGCGGTCGAACTCGCCGAGGTGGTGGCCCAGGCTTTCCAGCCACTGCTCGGTGCGCACCGTCTTGCCTTCACGAAACGACGGAACGCCGTCGATCCGGCCGGTGATATTACCCGCCGCTCCTCGCTCCAGCCGCACGGCGATCAAGTGGTCGACACCGAAAGCCTGCGCGATCGGCGCAGTGACGAACTCGTTGGTGGCCGTCACGATCGCCACCAGATCGCCCAACGCGAGGTGCTTTTGCACCAGCTCATGCGCTTCGTGGCGCAGCTCGGGCTCGATCACTTCCTGCATGAAGCGAAAGCTCGCCGCTTCCATCACGTCGTGCGGGCGGTCGCGCCACGGGCGGGTCGAGAATTCGATGTATTCGTGAATGTCAAGGGTGCCGGCCTGGTACTGGGCGTAGAAGGCGTCGTTGGAGCGGGCGAATGCCACCGGCTCGACCCAGCCCTGGCGCACGACGAACTCGCCCCAGGCATGGTCGGAATCGATCGGCAGCAGCGTGTGGTCAAGATCGAACAAGCACAGGTTCATGGCCGGCCCTGCATCGATGCGGTCGCCGGCGATTTCAGCGCTTGCGTGCGGACGGCGGCGTTCATGCGCCCTCCTCGGCCAGCATCTGCTTGAGCAGCGGCACGGTGACAGCTCGTTTGTGGATCAGCGCGAAGTCGTCCAGCCGGTCGAGCAGCGCCATCAAATGCTTCAGGTCCCGCGCGAAATGAGTCAACAGATAGTCCATCACATCGTCCGAAAGAAAGAGGCCGCGCCGATCGGCTTCACGGCGCAGCGCGGCACGCGCCTCGGTTTCACCCAAGGGCGACAAAGCAAACACATGGCCCCAGCCCAGGCGGGTGCGCAAGTCGTCGCGCAGCGGAAGGTCAACCGGCGGCACGCGCCCGGCTGCGGCCATCGGCGTGCCATGGGTCGTGGCCTCAACAAACACCGCAAAAGCCGCATGCTGCTGGGCGGCATCGAAGCGATCGCATTCATCGAACACGCTCAGCATGCTGCTTTCCTCGAACACCCATGGCGCAGCATTCACAGCACTGAACCAGCTGACCCGCCCGCCCTGGTCTTGCACCTGATGCGCCAGCGCCTGCAGCAAATGGGTCTTGCCCACGCCGGAGGGGCCCCACAGGTAGACCGGGGCAGCGCGCGGCTGAAGGCCTTGCAGATGTGCGACAGCCGGCGCGTTAGCGCCCTGCAGATAGCTGTCGAACGAGCGCACGGGCTCGCTGCCGATCGCAAGGGGAATTTGCTTCATCCAGAGAGGAGCCTGTTCTTGGTTTATCGACTCTCAACGGCAGCCAACGGCCACCCGGGAGTCGCAAATTCTAAGGGGCGGCCCTGCAGTAGCGGCTGCACGCTCAGTGAAGGCGCCCGGAGCCCGGCTGAATGAGCGACGCCATGCGCTCGCGTACCGCGTCGTGATCGGGCGCATCGGGCATGTGGGCCAGGTACTCCATCAGGTCGACGGTCGCGGCAGTCACATCGCCCAGCGCGGCATGCGCAAGGCCACGGTCGCGCCGCTCTTCCCACGCATGCGGCAACAAGATCACCAGGCGATTCAGCACCGCCACCAGCCGGCGGGAATCATCGGCAATGCGGTGGATTTCTTTCAGGTTGCGCAGCATGCGGGCGAGCACGTCGCGCGCTGGCGCGGCCTGCAGAAAAAGGCCCAATGGCGCATCGAACTCATCGACCAGCCCGCGGCTGCGCCGGTAAGGCACCAGCAGCTCATCGAGCCGCTCGCGCGACAGCGACTGGCCGGTGAACGGGTCGATCACCACCTCGCCTTCGGGCATGCTCAGCTTGACCAAAAAATGCCCCGGGAAGCACACACCCCAGGCCACCAGGCCGATGTGGGTGGCAAGTTCCATGTAGAGGATCGCCAGCGTGATCGGGATGCCCCGACGCGTCTGCAAGACGGTGCTGAGCAGGCTGTTGCCGGGGTCGTAGTAGTCGTTGACGTTGCCGCTGAAGCCCAGTTCCTGGAAGAAAAACTGGTTCAGCCGCCACAACCGCTGCACCGGTACCGAATCGGCCGGCACGCGGCGCTGAAGTTTGTCGGCCAGCGCATCGATCTCAGCCAGCACCGACTGCATGTCGAGATTGGGCTGCTCGTCTTGTGCAATTGCCACTGCCGCCTCGATCAACGACAGGCTGGCATCGTCGGCGACCAGCGACGCGAAATAGTCGAGCGCGGTCGGGGTGCGAAACGACAAAGGCGCGGGCATGAAAGTCAGTTTAGCCGCGACGCATGAACTGTTGCAGCCTCAACCCGCTTGCCAGCAAGGTACCGAAATAGAGCACGGCGGCCGCCAACAGATAGCCCGCCAGCCAGGCGATGCGCTGACCGTCATGGCTGCGCAGGCCGACCCAGTCGACGTGATGCGCGCCCCACCACAGCAAGGCGCCCAGCAGCGCGGTCGCGACCAGCACCCGCAGCGCAAACGGCAGCCAGCCCGGCGCCGGCACATAGCTGCCCGAGCGGCGCAGGCCGATCAACAACCAGCCAGCGTTGACCATCGCGCCGACGCTGATCGACAAGGCCAGCCCCGCATGGCCGAGGCCCAGGCCCTGCACGAACAGCAGATTCATCAGCTGCGTCAGCACCAGCACGGAGATGGCGATCTTCACTGGCGTGCCGACGTCTTGCCGCGCATAAAAACCCGGCGCCAGCACCTTCACGCCAATCAAACCGACCAGACCGACGCCATAGCCCTGCAAGGCCAGCACGGTCTTTGCGACCGCATCGGCGGTGAACGCGCCGCGGTGGTAAAGCACGGCCACCAAAGGCTCGGAAAAGATCAGCAAGGCCACCGCGCAAGGCAAAGACATCATCAGCGCCAGCCGCAGCCCCCAATCGAGCATGCCGGAGTAAGCCGCCGTATCGCCCTTGCCTTGCGCGCCCGACAGTTGCGGGATCAGCACCACGCCCAGCGCCACGCCAAGCAGCGCGGTCGGGAACTCCATCAGCCGGTCGGCGTAGGTCAGCCATGACACCGCGCCAACCGCGAGATGCGAGGCGATCTGCGTGTTGATCATCACCGAGATCTGCGCCACCGAAACCCCGATCAGCGCAGGCGCCATCTTCTTCAGCACCAGCCCGACGCCGGGGTGATGCCAGGCCGCTTTCAGCGCGCGCCAGCTCAGGCCGATGCGCGGCAACTGGCCGATGCGCCGCAGCGCCGGCAGTTGCACGGCCAGCTGCAGCACGCCGCCTACCACCACGCCCACCGCCAGTGCATAGATGGGCTGAGTACCCCATTGCTGGAACCATGGCGTGAGCCACCAGGCCGCGCCGATCACCGCAATATTCAACAGCACCGGAGAGGCCGCCGGCACCGCGAAATGCTTCCAGGTATTCAGGATGCCGGCCGACAACGCGACCATCGAGATGAAGCCGATGTACGGGAACATCACCCGCGTCATCAGCACCGCGCCATCGAATTCCTGCAGGCCAGACGCCATCAGCCACACCACGACCGGCGCGGCGACGACCCCCACGATGCAGGTCAACAGGAGGGCCCAGAACAGCATCGTCGCAACGGCGGAAATCAGTTTCTGTGTCACCTCGTCGCCGTCTCGCGCACGGGTGTTGCCCAAGATCGGCACGAAGGCTTGCGAGAAAGCGCCTTCGGCAAACAGCCGGCGCAACATGTTGGGAATGCGGAACGCGGCCTGGAAGGCATCGGTCCAGGCGCCGGCGCCGAACAGGCTCGCAACCAGCAGCTCACGCCCCAGTCCGGTGATGCGCGACGCCAGCGTCAGCAAGGAAACGATGGACGCGGCTCGAAGCAGATTCATGGGGCAGGCACAGGGCTCGGAGAAGAAAGCCGCGCCGCGCGAGGCGTGCGGTAGGGGCTTGGCCCGCCCTGGGCGGCGGCGGCACTTCGAAGCGGGGCAGATTATAGGTAGCACCTGCTCGCGCCGTGCCAAGCTATTTGATTGCACTTCAAATTGGATGCTATAGTCGTGGACTTCGCTCCACCTGGGTACAGCTATAACATGGCCACTTCGTCCAAAGTCAAAAAGACGGTCCGCATCGCATCGGGCCTCAAGCGCGTTCGCCAAGACGTGAAACTGAACGCTGCGAACACCGCATTGCGTTCCAAGTTCCGCACCGTGATCAAGAACGTTCAAAAGGCTGTTGTCGCTGGCGACAAGGCCAAGGCCACCGAGCTTTTCAATACCGCCCAGAGCGTGATTGACTCCGTGGCTGACAAAGGTCTGTTCCACAAGAACAAGGCTGCTCGCCACAAGAGCCGCCTGTCGGCCAAGGTCAAGGCGCTGGCTGCTGCCTGATCAAGTTTCCCGGTGGAAGAAGAAAAGCCCGCGCCAGCGGGCTTTTTGCTTTGGTGCCGCGCTCTTGTGATGGGCCTCGTCATCGCCCTGCTTCACCGGCTTTTTTGCACATCCCTTATTTGCCCCACCCCCGTCAAACCGCAAGGCAGCGACACAGTAAGACTCGGCCTCAACTC
>CAHJWV010000243.1 GCA_903643055.1 Burkholderiales bacterium
GTCGTCGAAGGGCTGGCATTGCGCATTGCCCAGGGTGATGTGCCCGCGTCGCTCCATGGCGTGGAGGTGCACACGCTAGACATGGGCCTGCTGCAGGCCGGGGCATCGGTCAAAGGCGAGTTCGAGAATCGCCTGAAGAATGTGATCGACGAGGTCAAGAAGAGCCCGCACCCGATCATCCTGTTCATCGATGAAGCGCACACGATGATCGGCGCTGGCGGGCAAGCGGGGCAAAACGACGCGGCCAATTTGCTCAAGCCTGCGCTGGCCCGCGGCGAGCTGCGGACCATCGCGGCCACGACTTGGAGCGAATACAAGAAGTATTTCGAGAAAGACGCGGCGCTCGCCCGGCGTTTCCAGGTCGTCAAGGTCGAGGAGCCCAGCGAGCCACTGGCTGCGGCCATGTTGCGCGGCATGGCGCCTTTGATGGAGAAGCACTTCAACGTCCGCCTGTTTGATGAAGCGATCACAGAGGCAGTTCGCTTGTCGGCGCGCTACATCAGCGGTCGTCAATTGCCGGACAAAGCCGTCAGCGTGCTGGATACCGCTTGCGCCAAGGTGGCACTAGGCCAGGGTGCGACACCCTCGGTGATCGAAGATACGCAGCGTCATCTGGACCGCTTGGGCGCCGAACGCAAGGCGCTGGAGCGTGAGACCTCGTTGGGCGCAGATCACCGACCCCGCCTGATTGAGTTGACCGAACAGCAAGCGCAGTTGAATGACAAGCTCGGCGCGCTGAAAGCCCGTTGGGAGCAGGAGAAAACACTTGTCAAAGAGATCCGCGGGATGCGGGCCTCGTTGGATGGACAGCCTGTTGCGGCCGGTAAAGAAGAAGCCGCGACCGACGGTAAGCCCAAGTCGACCAAGAGCAGCAAGCCAGCGGCGGTGGCCTTGTCACCTGAACAGGCTGCATTGCAGGCCAAGTTGAATGAGCTGACGACGCTTCAGGGCGAAAGCCCGATGGTGCCGATGCAGGTAGACGGAACGGTCGTGGCGGAGATCGTCGCGGCCTGGACGGGCATTCCGCTGGGCAAGATGGTCAAGGATGAAATCAAGACGGTGTTGACGCTGCTGCCGACGCTGCAGGAGCGGATCATCGGCCAAGACCACGCGCTGGAAGCTGTGGCGCAGCGCGTGCGCACGGCGCGCGCTAACCTCGAAGACCCGAACAAACCGAAGGGTGTGTTCATGTTTGTCGGCCCCTCGGGCGTTGGCAAGACCGAGACGGCCCTGGCGCTGGCCGACCTGCTGTACGGCGGTGAGCGCAACATGATCACGATCAACATGAGCGAATACCAGGAAGCTCATTCCGTCAGCGGCCTCAAAGGCTCGCCACCGGGCTACGTGGGTTATGGCGAAGGCGGTGTCTTGACCGAAGCCGTGCGCCGCCGCCCCTACAGCGTGGTGTTATTGGACGAAGTGGAGAAGGCCCACCCCGACGTGCTGGAAATGTTTTTCCAGGTGTTCGACAAAGGCGTGATGGACGACGCTGAAGGGCGCGAGATCGACTTCCGCAACACGCTGATCATCTTGACCAGCAATGTCGGCTCGCAGTCGATCATGCATGCCTGCCTCAACAAACCGCCCGAGGACATGCCGAATGCCGAGGCGCTGGCCGAGCAACTGCGGCCTCAGCTGTACAAGGCGTTCAAGCCGGCGTTTCTGGGGCGGATGAAGGTGGTTGCGTATTACCCGATCTCCGACGAGGTGCTCGCGCAGATCATTCGCCTGAAGCTCGGGCGAATCGCGGCGCGCGTGGCGGCGAATCACAAGGCACAGTTTGAATACGACGACGAGCTGGTCGAGGCGGTGCTGGCGCGTTGCACAGAAGTCGATACCGGCGCTCGCGCGGTCGATCACATCCTGAATGGCACCTTGTTGCCCGAGATCGCTGAAAGCGTGTTGAGCCGCATGGCGGAGGGCTTGGCCATTGCACGCATCAAGGTCGGCGTGGGCAAGGAGGGGCGCTTCAAGTACAGCGTGAAGTGACCGTCGGCGAATCGATCATGCAAAGGGAGCTTCGGCTCCCTTTTTTGTGAGCATCGGACCTTAACGCTCCGGCCGGTTCGATGCAGGCGCGGTGCACTGAACCGCCATCCGGAGTTCAGCGCCGGGTGACTCTCACGTCCACATCCAGCCCGAGGTAAGCGCCAGGCGAGCCGAACCAGCTGCCCGACACGGGCGCCGCCTGTTTCGGGTCGCGGACGACACCGACTCGGATGAGGTGAGATCCACCCAGCATCGCGTTGGTCGGATCGAAAGGCACCCAGCCGGCGCCGGGCAGATAAGCCTGCAGCCACGCGTGCGTGGCGCCTGCACCGGTAATGCTGGCCCGGCCGGTTGCATTGGCATCCAGCGCGGGGTCATAGAGATAACCGGACACGAAGCGCGTCGCCACGCCCAGGCGCCGTGCGGCTTCCATCATCAGCAAAGCGAAGTCGCGGCAGCTGCCGCTGCGCAGCGTCAGAGTTTTCAGCGGCGGCTGTGTGCCTTCTTCGTCGCGCGCGGCATAGGTGAGGTGGCGCTTGATGTACTGGTTCATCTGCACCAGCATCTGGCGCGTGCCGGTCGGGCCATCGGTGCGCACGAACTGGCGTGCCCAGGCGGTCAGCTTGCCATCGGGGTCGTCATGGTGGGGGCGCAGGTAATGTTCGAGGTCGAATCGTTCGTCGACCGAATAGGCGAAAGGGAACAGCTCGGCTGAAGGTGACAGCGGCAGCTCAAGGTGATTGCTCTGCGCATGTTCGATGGTGAACGAGCAGACGATCTTGAGTTCGCTGGCGCGCTGGCTGGGCTGCACCAGCGCGACGGAATTCGAATACGGATCCTGGATCATGCGCACATGCGCCAGGGGGCTGACCTGCAGATCGGTGGCCAGCACGCGCAGGTCGTGGCTGTCACGCGGGCGAAACATCACCCGGTGCTCGCCGAAACTTACCGGCTCGGCGTAGCGGTAGATCGTCGTGTGGGTGATGTCGTATTGGATGGGCATGGTCAACCGTGGGAACGCAGCCCGGTCAGGGCCGCAGCAAAGCGCCGCCTGTGGCAGCGCTTGGAGGCAGCGCGCTGCGAGCGTTCAAACGCCCAGCAGTTCGACTTCGAAGAGCAGCGTGGCGTTCGGTGGAATCACGCCGCC
>CAHJWV010000244.1 GCA_903643055.1 Burkholderiales bacterium
GGATGTAGTCCAGCAACGAGGTCTTGCCATGGTCAACGTGACCCATGACGGTTACGACTGGCGCACGCGGCAAAACCTCGTGGGTGGCTTCGACCTCGGTGTCTTCCAGGAAGGCTTCCGGATCGTCCAGCTTCGCAGCAAAAGCCTTGTGGCCCATTTCCTCGACGAGGATCATGGCCGTTTCCTGGTCCAGCTGCTGATTGATCGTGACCATCTGGCCGAGCTTCATCAATTGCTTGATGACCTCAGACGCCTTGACCGACATCTTGTGGGCCAGATCGGCGACGCTGATCGTCTCAGGCACGTGCACTTCCTGCACTTGCTGTTCGGCAGGTACCACGAAGGTCGACGTCGACGAATTGTTATCGCGATCACCACGACGGCCACCGCGAGGCGCGCGCCATCCCGGTCGATTCGCTCCGCCGCCATTGCCAACCGTCTTCAAGCCACGCTTCTTGGCCGCGTCGTCAGCCCAGCTGGACGACAGCTTCTCGGACTTGACCGACTTCTTGTCGCCCGGCTTTGCAGCCGCTGCGCCTGCGGCCGGCGCAGCCGCGCCCGGTGCAGCCGCTGGCTTGTGAATCGTGCCCTTGATGCCTTCCTTGTTGACAGCCTCAACCGGCTTCGGAGGCTCTTCAGGCTTCTTCGCGTTCAGCACGCGCTTGGGCGCCGACATCATCGCGCGGATCGCGGCAGCTTCGTCTTCGGCAGCCTTGCGGCGCTTGGCCAGATCGGCAGCGCGCTGCTTTTCTTCATCGACCACGTCAGCAGCCTTGATCACACGCAGAACTGACTTGATAGGCTCGACCGGAGCCGCAGCCACCGGCGCAGCCGCGACAGGTGGTGCAACCGGTGCAGGCGCGGCGGTCGCCGCCGTGGCTTGAGCGGGTGCCGCAGCCTTTGCCTTGGCAACTGCAGCGGCTTGCGCTTCGGCAGCTGCTTTGGCCGCCGCATCAGCAGCCGCCCTGGCCGCAGCCGCTTCAGCCGCTTCGCGTTCCCGCTCGCGCTTTTCTTCTTCTTCGCGAAGACGACGCTTCTCGGCCAGTTCAGCTTCCTGGATGCGCAACTGTTCGGCCTGGGCTTTCGCTTCGTCCTCGCGCCGTTGCAGTTCGGCTTCGTCGATTGCAGGTGCTGCAGACTCTTCGGTGGGAGCTGCATCATCTCGTTTGACGAAAGTGCGCTTCTTGCGCACTTCCACCTGGATGGTGCGCGCCTTACCGCTGGAATCGGCCTGCTTGATCTCGCTGGTCGATTTGCGGGTCAGCGTGATCTTCTTGCGCTCGCCAGCGGCGGTGCCGTGAGCGGTGCGTAGAAAATCGAGCAGTCGCTCCTTATCGGACTCGGTCAGCGCGTCATCGGTCGACTTCTTGGCGACGCCGGCCGACTGAAGCTGCTCGAGCAGCGCCGCGGCAGAGCGATTGAGCTCGGCGGCTAACTGGGCGACGGTGGTCACAGCCATTGTGGATATCCTTGCTTGGTACTTGCGGTGCTGCTGCGGTGCTGAATCGGATGGATCGAGGTCGGGCTCAGGTGGTGAACCAATGTTCACGCGCCTTCATGATCAAAGCCCTGGCCTGAGCTTCATCCATGCCGGAAATGCCGGTGAGCTCATCCACGGCCAGATCGGCCAAATCGTCACGGGAGTGGATGCCAGCGTCTGTCAGCTTGGCAATCAGTTCGGCATCCACACCTTCGAGGTCACGCAGATTCTGCGAAACATCGTCGACCTTCTCTTCGCGGACGATTTCCATCGTCAGCAAAGCATCCTTGGCACGCGTGCGCAGCTCGTTCACGGTGTCTTCATCGAAGCCTTCGATCTCGAGCATTTCCTGCATCGGAACGTAGGCCACTTCTTCGAGGCTGCCGAAGCCCTCGGCGATCAATATGTCGGCCACTTCAACATCAACGTCGAGCTTGTCGACGAAGAGCTTGCGAACGCTGTCCGACTCTTCATTCTGCTTCGCCTTCGATTCCTCGGCGGTCATGATGTTGATCCGCCAGCCCGTCATCTCAGACGCTAAGCGAACGTTCTGACCCCCACGGCCGATGGCAATGGCGAGATTCTCCTCGTCGACGACGACGTCCATCGCGTGGCGCTCTTCATCGACGACGATCGACTGCACATTGGCCGGAGCCAAGGCACCAATCACAAATTGGGCCGGATCTTCAGACCACAACACGATGTCGACGCGCTCACCGGCCAACTCGTTGGTCACGCCGTTGACGCGTGAGCCACGGACACCGACGCAAGTCCCGATGGGATCGACCCGCTTGTCGTGGGAGATCACGGCAATCTTGGCGCGTGAACCCGGATCACGGGCACACGACTTGATCTCTAGCAGGCCCTGTTCGATCTCTGGAACCTCTTGACCAAACAACTCGATCATGAAGCCGGGCGCACTGCGCGACAACACGATCTGAGGGCCACGCAATGTGGGGTCGACTTCCAGGATGAAGGCGCGCACGCGGTCACCCGAACGAAGGTTTTCCTTCGGAATCATTTCGCTGCGCTTGAGCCGGCCTTCGACACGGCCGGATTCAACGATGACATCGCCCTTGTCCAAACGCTTGACAGTGCCGACGAAAATCTTGTCGCCACGTGACAGGAAGTCGGTCAACAGCTGTTCGCGTTCGGCATCGCGAATCTTCTGCAGGATCACCTGCTTGGCCGCTTGCGCGCCGATGCGGCCGATCGTGACCGACTCCACCGGCTCTTCGATGTAATCCTCGACCTCGATGTCGGAGATCTGCTCCTGGGCTTCGAACAGAAGGATTTCCGAATCGGGCAACTGCAACCCGGCTTCATTGGGAACCACATGCCAGCGACGGAAGGTTTCGTAGTCGCCGCTCTCGCGATCGACCGTCACGCGGATGTCCACTTCGCCGCCATGAAGCTTCTTGCTGGCCGAGGCCAAAGCGGCTTCGACAGCACCGAACACGACTTCACGATCCACGCTTTTTTCGCGTGAGATGGCGTCCACCAGCATCAACAGTTCACGATTCATTGCTTGCGATCTCCGTCAACATCACCAGCCTTCACTTGATCATCCGCGGACTGCTCAGCCGGCTGAAAACGCCGGCCTCTGAAGTCAACCACGGGCACCAAGCGGGCCTCCTTTACTTCTTCGAGCGAAAAATCCAAAGCCTGGTCAACCTTTCCATCGTTGAACACAAGACGCCAACCTTCCCCACTGACTTCCAGTACGCCGCGGTAATGCTTACGCCCCTGGAATGCCAGTTTCAAACTCAAATCAATTTCTTCGCCTGCAAACCGTTGATAGTCAGCCAGCTTTTTCAGCGGCCGATCCAAACCGGGTGACGAAACTTCAAGGCGCTCATAAGCGCAGGCTTCGACTTCGAGAACATGCTGCAATTGCCGAGTAACTTTCTCGCAATCTTCAACAACGATGAACTCGCCCGCGGGGTCATTGGCCAGGCGATCGATGTAGACGCGCAGCAAGCCTTTCGGGCTGCGTTCGCAGTCCACGAGGTCGTAACCCAGGCCGGTCACGGTGCGTTCAACAACAGCTTGCCAGTTCATCCAGTCAATCAGATCCTGAAAGGCTTGCTCAGGCCTGCTTACTCCCCTGGGTTTGCATCGGATACCGATGCCACTGGGGCGTCATCGCAAAGTCGATCAAGCAAAAAAAAAGGGCTGGAAGAATCCGCCCATGCAGTTTTCTTGCGAAAAACGCATTGTAGA
>CAHJWV010000245.1 GCA_903643055.1 Burkholderiales bacterium
CCGGTTCACATGATCGAGACGATCAACAAGATGAACCGCCTGAGCCGCCAGCATTTGCAAGAGTTCGGCTTCGAGCCCGATGCGCCGACGCTGGCCGAGAAGATGGAGATCCCGGAAGACAAGATCCGCAAGATCATGAAGATCGCGAAAGAGCCGATCTCCATGGAAACGCCGATCGGGGACGACGACGACTCGCATCTGGGCGACTTCATTGAAGACACCAACAACACCGCGCCGATCGAAGCCGCGATGCAGGCGGGTCTTCGCGATGTCGTGAAGGACATCCTGGACTCGCTGACGCCACGTGAAGCGAAAGTGCTGCGCATGCGCTTCGGTATCGAGATGAGCACCGACCACACGCTGGAAGAAGTGGGCAAGCAGTTCGATGTGACCCGTGAACGCATCCGTCAGATCGAAGCCAAAGCCATTCGCAAGCTGAAGCATCCGAGCCGCTCCGACAAGCTGCGCACGTACCTGGACAACCTCTGATCGACCTCTGATCCATCGATAGCGCGAGAGCCCCGGTCCTTTCTACCGGGGCTTTTTACATGCTCGTTGCCATAAACTTCACGGCATGACGCAAATTCTCCAGCGCACAGTCTTGTTTGCTGATTTGCGCGGCAGTACTTCGCTGTACGAAACGCTGGGCAACTCGGAAGCCACCACGGTTGTCACGCGCAGCGTCTCGCTGATCGCGCACATCGTCTCCACCACCGGTGGCGTGGTCGTCAAGACTTTGGGCGACGGCTTGATGGCCGTTTTTGCAGACTCTCAAGCCGCCATTGCGGCGGCCGATGAGATGCACGATTCGCTGGACCGCATCATCCCGCCCGATCCTTCCGGCGCTTACGCTTCTAGCCGCACGCCGGTGCTGAAGCTGCAGGTGGGCTTGGCACATGGCGAAGTGATCGAGATGTCGGGCGATTGTTTTGGCGATGCCGTCAACGTCGCGGCCCGCCTGCTGGACCTGGCCGGTGACAACGAAACACTGGTCACTTCCAGCGTCGTCGCAGGCCAAAGCCAGGAAACCATGGCCCGCTTTCGCAGCCTGGACAAGGTGCAGCTGCGTGGCCGCGTCGAGCCGGTGCATGTCTACCTCTTCGAAGGCCGCCGCTTCGGCGACACCGCGGCCACCGCCTACGGCGACCTGGTGCCGTCTCCCGAGCCGGAAGGCATCCGCCTGATCTGGCTGGACCTGAACCGCGTCTATGCCGGCCCCAGCCTGCCGGTGGTGTTGGGCCGCAGCCCGCAGGTCACTTACTGCATCGATGATGCGCGAGTCTCGCGCTCGCATGCCCGCATCGACTGGCATGGCGGCGCCTTTCAGCTGACCGACCTCAGCTTCAATGGCACCTATGTCCGCTTCTCCAATGATTCGGAGATCGTCGCGCTTCGCCGCGGCACCTGCACCTTGCACGGCAGCGGCATTCTCGGCCTGGGCGCCTCGCTGATCGACCCGACCTCGCCCTGCGTTCGCTTCGAGATCCTGAAGTTCTCCGACACCCAGCCGCAATCGCCGTTCTGACGCCACGGCGCCTCAAGGGCCGCCGCGCTGCCCCGCTTGAACTCAGCAGCCCAGTGCGTCTGCCAGCGCACCAAGATCGACGAATTCCACATGCCGCACCGGCTCCGCACCCTCAGACTGCGACGCTTCGCCCGTGCCGCGCCGAATCCATGCGGCCTGCAAGCCCGCATCCAGCGCCCCCGTCACGTCGAGATCGAAATCGTCGCCAATGTGCAGCACCTGCGCTGGCGCAAAGCCGAGCAGCTCACAAGCGTGGTGAAAGATGCGTGCATCCGGCTTGGGCACGCCCAGCCCGCTGGCGGTGACGCTGCCTCGAAACCAAGGCCCCAAGCCGACCCGGGCGAGATCGGCGTTGCCATTGGTCACGGCCATCAACGGATAGCGCTGCGACAGCCGCTGCAAGGCCTGCGGCACATCGTCGTACAGCACCACCTGGTGCCGGGCTACAAAAAACACGTCAAACGCCGCGTTGGCGAGTCCCGCATCGTCACCGGCTTGCTGCAGGGCGCGGCGCAGGCTTTCAGTGCGGATCGCGCTGAAGTTGTGTGCCAGTTTCGGCTGCTCCAGCGCCACCTCGTCGCGCAGCGCGCGCAGGCTGACACGGTCGAAGCGCTGGGCCGTGGCCGGCGCATTCACGGCCAGCCAGTCGTGCAGCCGCTGCTCGGCGCGTTCGATCGTCGGCCAGATCGGCCACAAGGTGTCATCGAGATCGAGCGTCAGCGCCCGCAGGTCAGCGTACATGGGAGGTCAGAACCGATTAAAGGAGGAATTGGCGCATTCTCCGCTACCGCAAAATGACGCCGTCGAACGGGCCTGCGCTTGTGTCACCAGGCCGCTTCCCGGCCCGCCTGAAGTGCGGCACTGCGCAGATATAGGCCCGATGGCGCCGATCTGTTTCGCCCAGGTCGCATTCAGCACCCAGGCCCTTGCGTTTGCACGATAAGTGGCAAGAATGAGCCGGCCGGATGAATCCGCCTCGAGGCTTTGCCCGAACCGGCCGCAAGAGCCCTCCCCGCCAAGCATCACGTCGCAGGACCCCACTCTCCATGACCGAACCCAGCGCACCGCCAAGCCCTCAGCCACTCACGCCTTCTTCCGACACCACCTCACGCAGTGCCGCCACGCCCGCGCTGCATCTGCTGTATGTCGAAGACAACCGCATCAATGCCATCCTGTTCCAGGAGGCGATGCGGCTGCAGGGCGGGCATGTCGTGCTGCAGGTGGCTGAAGATGGGAAAGAAGCCGTCGCCGTGGCGCAAAGCTGGCGGCCCGATCTGTTGGTGCTGGATGCGCATCTGCCGGACATGTCCGGCTTCGATTTGCTGAAAATCTTGCGCGCCCTGCCCGGACTGGCCGATGTGCCGGCCTGCATGTGCTCGGCCGACGCCAGCCCGCAGGACCTGAAGCGCGCCGAAGCAGCCGGCTTCATCGGCTATTGGCCCAAGCCGATCAAGGTCAGCGCCGTCTTCGCCGACATCGCCCGCTGGGCGCCGCGCGCACCTGGTTCGCCGGACGATTCGGCCCACACAACGCAATCCCCTGCCGGGCATTGATAATCGACCCCCCGCCGCTTCGAGCCGCTCGCCCGCCACCGCTGCCCATGCCTTTTGCGCCCGAACCCGCTGCCCCGAGCACACCCGCGCCGGCCACCGCCGTGCTGCTGTGCAACCTCGGTACGCCCGATGCGCCAACGGCCTCCGCCGTGCGTCGTTACCTCGCTGAGTTCCTCAGTGACCCGCGGGTGATCGAGATCCCGAAGCTCGCCTGGTGGCCCATCCTGCACGGCATCATCCTGCGTGTGCGCCCTGTGAAATCGGCTGCCAAGTACGCGACGGTCTGGATGCCGGAAGGTTCGCCACTGAAGGTGTGGACCCAAAAGCAGGCCAAGCTGTTGTCGGGCTACCTGGGTGAGCGCGGCCACCGCGTCACGGTGCGTTATGCGATGCGCTATGGCAATCCGTCGATCGCGCAGGAGCTGGATGCGCTGAAGGCCGGCGGCGCGACACGCATCCTGATCCTGCCGGCCTACCCTCAATACTGCGCAGCCACCACCGGCAGCGTGAGCGACGCAGTGTGCCAATGGGCATTGAAGGTGCGCTCGCTGCCCGAGCTGCGCTTCGTCAACCGTTATCACGAAGATACCGGCTACATCGCGGCCCTAACCCAACGCTTGACCGAACACTGGATGAGCCATGGCCGGCCCGACAAGCTGGTGTTGAGCTTTCACGGCATGCCGAAGCGCACCCGCAAGCTCGGTGATCCGTATCAGGCCGAATGCCTCGTCACCGCGCAGCGGCTGGCCGAGCGGCTGGACATCAACGCCGAAGACATCGTTGTCACCTTCCAGAGCCGCTTCGGCAAGGCCGAGTGGCTGCAGCCGTATACCGAGCCGACGCTGATCCAGCTCGCGCGCGAGGGCGTCAAACGCGTCGATGTGATGTGCCCCGGCTTCACCGCCGATTGCCTCGAAACGCTGGAAGAAATCGCCCAGGAGGCGCGCGAAGCCTTTCTCCATGCGGGCGGCAGCGAGTTCAACTACGTGCCTTGCCTGAACGACCAGCATGCGTGGATCGCCGCGCTGGCCGACATCGCGCAGCAGCACCTGCAGGGCTGGAACACGCAGCCGCTCGGCGCCAAATCGCTGCGCGAGCCGCTGAATCCGCAAGCCATCGAGCGCAGCCACATCATTTGAATCGCCATGACCGATTTCACCAAAGACAGCGTGCGTCTCGACAAATGGTTGTGGGCCGCGCGCTTCTTCAAAACCCGCAGCCTGGCCACGCAAGAGATCGGCAAAGGCCGCATTCATGTGAACGGCCAGGCCGCGAAACCCTCACGCGACATGCGCATTGGCGACTCGGTCGACATTCGCCAGGAATCGATCGTGCGCACCGTGCTCGTCAAGGGCCTGAGCCATGCGCGCGGCCCGGCGCCGGTGGCGCAGGCGATGTATGAGGAAACGCCAGAGAGCGTCGCGCGCCGTGAAGACGCTGCGCGCCGCCGGCGC
>CAHJWV010000246.1 GCA_903643055.1 Burkholderiales bacterium
TCTTTGCATTTCTCTTGTTAGCATCTTGATTTTTTAAGCAAAAATGAAGTTTTTCGATAATGCTTGCCTCATCGAAAGGTCGCATTCCCGAAATTTCCACTCTAGTTACAAGACTATCCCAACCTTTACTCGTTAGGAAATCCCAAAAACCACTTGATTGGCTTACAAGAGTAGGAATTCCAAGGCAAGAGGCTTCCCAGGCGACCAATCCAAAACCTTCTCGAACTGAAGGTATTAAAACCAAATCAGAATCAATTAGCTCTGAAAAATATGCGTCACGTGATGTAATGTACGGCACCAAATTGATTGCAACAGACTCATCGTTTAGATGAGTCAATTTAAGATCCGTCGGATCTGCACCAATTAAAGTGACGCTACCACGTCGACTCGCCAAAGATGAAAGGCATGAATGTGCGGCTTTAATTGCAGCAGTTAGATTTTTAACTTTATCCTCTGATTGAGCAAGTCTGCCGCAAATAGCAATTCTATAATCGAATTGTCGCGTTAACGATTGCTCTGGCGCTTCCGGCGCACCAGGCATAATTTCATAAGTTTCAAGATGGCTAGCACGAAGATGTCTCGCATTTTGAAACAATCGGGGCCCAACGCCAAAACAATATCTGCGGTTTTCAGTAAATGCTTTTGAAGCTGAATTTTCTGATCTGCGTCTTTTTGTTTTAAATAATAATAATTCGAATAATCCATGTGATGAAACACTGCAGATCTTCCGCCAAGCTTATTCCTTGAGAATATAGCTGCGCCACCAGAGACCGCATCGTGTCCAATCCATATCGCTTTCGAGCAGTCACCCACAACCTCAGATATGATTTTTATTGAGCGGTCGTCGAAATTTTCGAACTTGGTTGGCAATTCGTGAATAGAAATGTGTGGCGACAAATCCGGCTTTAGAATTTTCTTCTCGCCGTTCTCAATAAAAACATTAATTGATTGACCGACTGTTCCAATTGCCGTGCAGAGATCAAAATTGAATGAGTTAATTCCACCGTTTACAGCCGACCATGCTGTCGCGAAAAATATATATTTATTAGACACAATGTCCCCCGATATCAATCATCAGCTTTGCTGGGCTCGTTATTCAACTAGCTCTTATGTGCGAGACATTTTGTATGGAAGATCTTTTTTTTCCATCCCTAAATCCCTCACAGAGCGGGCGACCTCTGAGTTCAGTCACTAGGCTGGCGTCGCTTTACTAGAAGCGTCCAAAGCTCGCCTGAGCCTACGAAAGAATAATTCTATAGATGAGCGCCACCTCAGCCCTCATGCGCGGCAGCGGCAACCCGACCTCAGCCAGCCACGCCCCATGAGCCACCAATGGCGGCCCCTCCCCAGCCCCTGCCGCCAAAGCCGCCTCATTCAACGGACTGCCCGTCCAATCCGGCGGCGTCGGGTCCAAGCGCTCGATCTGATAAAGCGCATCCGCACGCAGCATCGGCAACCGCAGCGGCGGCGTCTGACGATGGGTGGTGGGTGCGGTCCGGTAAACCAACAGCAGAAGCTCAGCGCCGCCATGGATGTCGCGACCGGCATCACGCGAGCCATCGGCATCCGCATCCCCATGCGCCTGCCACAGCACCCCATCCCCCGCCTCACCGAGCCACACCCGGCCGCGGTGCAGCTGCCCGCGCAATTGCTTATACAAGCTCACCCACTGAGCCAGTGACTCGCGCTCGTCGACGTTCATGCGGCGCACGTCGGCCTCGATGCCCAAATGCCCGCTGAGCGCCACACCGGCGCGGAAGTCGAGGCTTTGGCTGCGGCCGGTGGTGTGGGCGGGTGCGGGGCCGATGTGGGCGCCGAGGATTTCGGGCGGCAGAAACTGCAGTGCGCCGCGCTGGATGTGGATGCGGGAGAGCGCATCGTTGCAGTCGCTGGTCCAGACGCGGTGGGTGTGGGCGATCACGCCAAGGTCCAGGCGTGCGCCGCCGGAAGCGCAGCTCTCGATTTCCAGCTGCGGGTGGGCGGTTCGGATGCGCTCAAGCAGCGCGTACAGCGCCTGCACGAAGCGGCGGTAAGCCGGGCGGCCTTGGGTGTCGCCTGCGGTGCAGAGGTCGCGGTTCATGTCCCATTTCAGATAAGCGATGGGAACGGTGCGCAGCAGCGTATCGAGTGCGTGGAACACATGGTCGGCCACCTCGGGCCTGGCCATGTCGAGCATCAGCTGGTGGCGCATCGTCAGCAGCGGGCGGCCTTCGAGTTGCAAGGCCCAGTCGGGGTGCTCGCGGAAAAGCTGGCTGTCGGGGCTGACCATCTCGGGCTCAACCCAGAGGCCAAACTCCATGCCGAGCGCGTTGACGTGCTGCGCCAGCGGCCGCAGGCCTTGCGGATACTTGCCGTCATCGGGCCACCAATCGCCAAGCGCGGCGCGGTCGCTGTCGCGGCCCTGGAACCAGCCATCGTCAAGCACGAAGCGTTCGACACCCATACTCGCTGCGGCCTCGGCCAGCGCGCGGATGTCTTCGCCGCGATGGTCGAAGTAGACGGCTTCCCAGGTGTTCAGGTGCACCGGCCTGGGCTTCATGCGGCCGCCGGGCCAGGGCAGGCGATCACGCACCGCGGCGTGGAAGTTGGCAGCCAGGCCGTTCAATCCTGCGCTGGAGCAGGAGGCCAGCAGCGCGGGCGACGCTAACGTCTCACCCGGTTGCAGCCGGACCTCGCCGGGGGCCAGCCATTCACCGAGCTGCCATTGGTACTGGCCATCGTGCAGCCATTCGATCTGCAGGCGGTGGTTGCCGGACCAGGCGAGCTGCGCGCCATACACGGTGCCGGCATGCGCGGTGGTGCCGGGCGTGGTGACCACCGCGCCGGGGAAGCTGTCATGCGAGGTGCGGCCGCGCCGGTTTTCGCGTTGCCACTGGCTGCGCGACAAGGGGTCGACCTGCAGCTGGAACTCGTTGGCCCACTGGCCGACATACGAGCGCACGGCCTGTGCATCGCCGGGCAACGGTAGCGTGCCGGCGGCCAGCCATTGCACGTCGAGAACGTCCGCACCGTCGTTGATCAGCTCGCTGCGCAAGTGCATCACATCGTTTGCATCGAGCGTCATCCGCAGCACCAGCCGCAGCTGCGCTACCGCGTCGGTCAGGTGGATCGCGATGCGGCGGCCGGCTTCCAGTGTTTCGATGCGGCAGGCGCCAAAAGCCTGCGCGAACTGCTGCCCGCTGCGGTGGGCCAGCAGCGCGCTCTGCCCGTACCAGCCCATGCCGAAGCTCGGTGACACAGTCAGTGGCTGGTCGGTGTCCATGCTGCTGGGCGGAATCGGCCGGCCGTCGCGCAGCGGGGCCATCGGCAGGCAGCCGTCGGGCAGGCGGGGCCCCCAGTAGCGCCACAGCGGCGCCTCGCTGTCGCGCGATTCCAGCACGATGCTGGTATCGCGGCCATGCAGAACGATGAACTCGGCGTGAAGTTCGGGCGCGTGGCTGGGCATGGGCGGTCCGATGCCTGTGATCAGCGCTTCACAATCAACCGCTTCAGATCAACGACCTACCGTCAGCGACTGGCCGCCGGCTGATCGAAATAGATGCGCTCGCCGTCTTTGCTGAACAACAAGGACTTGCTGGCATCGAAGCGCGCTTCGAGCACCTGGCCGGAACGCAAATGGCGGCCATGCTTGACCTCGACAACAGCCAGTTCGCCACTGCTGGAGCGGCCGTAGGCAAAGGTTTCGCCGCCCAGGTGTTCCAGCATCTCGATCGTCAGCGGCAGCACGGCATCGCCGCCTTCATGGAAATGCTCGGGCCGCACCCCCACGGATACCTTGGTGCCGATGGCGGGCAAGCGCCCTTTCAGTGACAGCGTGATCACGACATCGTTGAAGCCACGCAACGCGACCTTCAACTGCGGGCCGTCGTTCTGCACGACCTGGCCTTCGAAAAAGTTCATCCGCGGCGAGCCGATGAAGCCCGCCACAAAGGTATTGGCCGGGTTGTCGTAAAGCTCCAGCGGCACACCGACCTGCTCGACCACGCCCGAGCGCAGCACGACGATCTTGTCGGCCAGCGTCATCGCTTCGACCTGGTCGTGGGTCACGTAGATGATGGTGCTGCCCAGCTCGCGGTGCAGGCGCGCGACCTCGATGCGCATGTGCACGCGCAGCTCGGCATCGAGGTTGGAGAGCGGCTCATCGAAGAGAAACACCTGCGGGTCACGCACGATCGCGCGGCCGATCGCGACGCGCTGGCGTTGCCCACCGGAAAGCGCTTTGGGCTTGCGGTCCATCAAGGGGCCCAGGCCGAGGATGCCGGCGGCGCGGTCCACCTTCGCGGTCACCTCGGCCTTCGACACGCCCGCATGCTTGAGTGCAAAGCCCATGTTCTCGCGCACCGTCATGTGCGGATAGAGCGCGTAGCTCTGGAAGACCATCGCGATGCCGCGCTTCGACGGATCGACATGGTTCATCAGCTGGCCGCCGATGCGCAGCTCGCCGCTGCTGATCTCTTCCAGGCCCGAGATCGCGCGCAGCAAGGTGGACTTGCCGCAGCCTGAAGGGCCGACGAACACGACGAACTCGCCGTGTTGGATATCGAGGCTGACGCCGCGGATGACATCGACCTTGCCAAACGACTTGCGGACTTCGGAGAGTTGAACGTTCGCCATGATGGTGCCCTTCCCTTCCCTTCAGTCGGCTCGCAGCGTCAGGCGCCGCTCGCCGAGGCGACGGGTGCTGACGCGCACCGCAATCTCGCCGACCGCACCGGTGGTCTCCAGCCAGAAGCCGGTGACGCCACCTTTGATCGGCAGCGTGTGCGGCCCCAGCAGCTTCGCGGCGCCGCTGACCTCGACGGTGGCGATGTCATCAAGAAACGGCAGCAGGCGGCCGGACTGGTCGAGCGCACGCACGATGACGCGGGTAGCGTCTTTCTCATCCGCACGCAGCAGGGTGTCGTCGAGCTGCAGCTGCAGCGTGGTCGGCAAGGGGTTGCCGGAGACGGCCACGGTGGCCACCGCTCTGCCGTTGAGGTAGCCGGTGAAGGTGGCGTCGCGCCACAGCATGCCCCAGGCGCCGAGGTCGTTCATGTCGACGTGGCGGGTGTCGAAGACGACCGGCGCATGCGGCAGGTGCGGGTAGGCCTCGCGGTCGGGCTCGGCGCGCTTTGGCGGGAAGTCACCGACCCTCAACTCGACATAGTCGCAGTTGGTCAGCACCATCAGTGGCAGCACCTCGCAGCGGTCTTTCTCGCCACGGGCCCAATAGGTGACGGGCTCCAGCACCACCGCTTCGTCGGGCGGGCATTGGCTGGCGTAGACGTGGGCTGCGAACTTGGGCTCGCGGAAGATGTCCATCACACCGTGGTGGCAGATGCGATCGCCGGCGCCGAAGTCTTTGTGGGTGTTGTAGTCGAACATGCACCAGCCGATCGCGCCCGAGATCACCGGGTTGCCATAGGCCGCATCGAGCACCTGCAGGTGGCGGGTGACGTGCTGGGCCTGGCGGTCTTCGGGGTCGATGCGCTTGGTCGGGTACATGTGGCCGGTGTGTTCGGTCACGAGGTAAGGCACTTCGTGCGCGAGGCCGGTCACGGCGCGGGGCGCGCGCAGTGGCACCGGCTCGCGCCCAGCCAGCCACTCGGGGCCGGCGCCGTTGAAGAAGTCGTTCATCGTGTAGACATCTTCGAGCAGCTCGCTGTGGTCGATGCAGCGGATGCCGCCGATCGGCCGCGTGCTGTCGAGCGAGCGCGCCATCGCATTGGTGCGGGTGTAGAAGTCGTGGTGGTCGGGCGACTCGTTGATGCGCACGCCCCAGCAGATGATCGACGGGTGGTTCCAGTCACGCTCCAGCATGCGCCGCACGTTCTCGACCGACTCGTCTTGCCAGGCCGCGCCGCCAATGTGTTGCCAGCCGGGGATCTCTTCGAGCACCAGCAGGCCGATCTCGTCGCAGCGGTCGAGGAAGTAGCTGGACTGCGGGTAGTGCGAGGTGCGGGCCAGGTTGCACTTCAGGTCGTGCTTCAGGATGTCGGCATCTCTCTCTTGCGCGCGCGGGCCCATCGCATAGCCGACGTATGGATAGCTCTGGTGGCGGTTCAATCCGCGTATCTTCAGGGGCAGGCCGTTGAGGAAGAAGCCCTCGGTGGTGAAGGCGGCGGTGCGAAAGCCGAAGCGGGTACTGAGCTGGTCGGTGCTGGCGCTTGTGCTGGTGCCCCCACCGGTCGATGTGTCGAGACTTGCACGGATCAGATAGAGCTGTGGTGCATCCAGCTCCCACCGCTTCAAACCGGCCAGCCGCTCGAAGCCCACGGTGAAGGTGTTGCCCGAGACCGCGGCGCTGCCCTGATGCAGCACCTGGCCCTCGAGCGTGCACAGCTCGACCCGCACCGTGCCAGCCACCGCGAGCTTCTTCGGGTTGGCAAGGAAGCCCGTCACCTGCACGCCTTTGGCGTCGCTCAGCTCGCCAGAGGTCTCGACCTTCAGCCGGGCGATCGACAGATCGTCTGTCAGCTTCAGCCACACATCGCGGTAGATGCCGGCGTAGGTGAGGTAATCGATCTGGCCGCCGAAGGGCGGGATCTCTGGGTTCTCGCTGCCGTCGATCTTGACGGTGATCAGGTTGTCGCCTTCTTTCAGCAGGCCAGTCAGGCGGGCGCTGAACGGCGTGTAGCCATCTTTGTGGGCCGCGACCTGCTGGCCGTTGAGCCAGACCACGCTGTTGGCCATCGCGCCATCGAACTCCAGCGAAATTTCACGGCCGGCGTACTCCGGCTTCCAGGGCAGGACGCGCTGGTAGGCGAACTCCTTTTGGTAGCTGCGCTCATCGAGGTAGGTCATCTCCAGATCGACGGCGTTGTGGGGCAGGCGCACCGGCTCGCTAGCTTTAACCGTATTGAT
>CAHJWV010000247.1 GCA_903643055.1 Burkholderiales bacterium
TGAAAAACAGTCTCCTTTCCGAATACCTTCGAAAAGAACTTCGCAGCCCCTCCCTTCCTATGGCGTTTGCGTAAGTCTTATCATCGTAAAACCCTTCTGTTTGCACACATCCCGTGATTTAAGCTGATCCACATGCCGATAAATCGAGCTCATTTGCCTGCAACTGGGTATCCAGATGGGTTTTTTGACGGCATCGGAAATAGCCTTTGATTGGGCGAAGCCCATCACCAGGATCGATTAATTACCTAGTGAATAAGGTTCTGACTGAAATGTCAGAACTGGTCAATTGCAGGGAATGGAAAAATTGATTTTCAAGATCGCGGAAAGTGTTCGCGAGCAAATTTTGGATTCTCCGCCGACATTTTGATTCAGCGCACGGCCACGGGTCTGCGTTGAATTCATATACTCAAAGCTGGGGCCGGGCGCTGCGTCAAATTGCCGTGCTCCATTCGGAGGTCTGCGAAAACCGTTCGGCGAGAAAATCGAGCATCGTGCGCAGGCTGGCCGGCATGTTTTTGCGCGACGCATAAACGGCGTACAGGTCCAACCCCTGCGGGCGGTAACCGGGCAGCAGCGTCACCAGTTCACCGGTGCGCAGCAAGGGCGCGGCGAGGTAAGCCGGCAGCATCACGACACCCGCACCGGCCACTGCCGCCTGCATCAGCGTGCCGGCTTCGTCGGCACTGATGTTCCCGCCCACCGCCACCGTGACCGGCTCGCCCTGCCGATCAAAGCGCCACAGGCTCTTGCCGTGGTACGAGTGGGTAAGGCAATTGCGTGATGCGAGTTCGCGGGCTTCGCGCGGCGCACCATGCGCTTGCAGATAAGCCGGCGAGGCGCAAACCACCGACTGGCAAGTCACGAGCCTGCGGGCGATCAGGTTCGGGTCCAGCTCCTGCGTGAGGCGCAGCGCAAGATCGATGCGTTCATCGATCAGATGGACCACCCGGTCCAACAACACCATGTCGATGCACACCGCGGGATAACGCGCCACATACGCGGCGACCGCCATCGCCAGTTGCGCCTGGCCGAACGAGGTGCTACAGGTGATGCGCAACAGGCCCGAAGGGGCGTCGGCCGGGGCCGCGGCGGCGCCCTGCATTTCCTCGGTCAAGGCCAGCACCTGCTGGCAACGTGGCAACAGCTGCTCGCCTGCGGGCGTCAGCGTCAGCTTGCGTGTGGTGCGATGGAGCAGGCGCGCGCCGGCCCAGCTTTCGATCTCGGCCAGATAGCGCGATACCACCGGGCGCGAGTAACCCAGCCGGGTGGCCGCAACCGAAAGGCTGCCGCTGTCCACGATCGTGGTGAATACCTGCATTGCCAACAATTTGTCCATGACTTGACCGATTTCAGAAACAAAGTCGACTTATTTTTACCTCTATTCATATAGTTTTCAGAAACCAATATTGAATGGCCCGTTGCCGTGGATGGCCAACGACCGACTTTTTCAGAAAGTGATGACCATGCGTTTCCCTTCGTTCCGCTCCCTGACCCTGCTGAGCTTGCTGTGGGTCACCTTCGGCGCCGCCATGGCCGCCGACGCTCCACTGGCCGTGCACACCGACCGTGCCGATGCCAATGGCTTCAACGTGGCCTCGGTGCTCGTGACCGGCAAGACCGACGCCGTGCTGATCGACGCCCAGTACACCCGCGCCGATGCGCACCGGCTGGTCGCCGAAGTGCTCGCCAGCGGCAAGAAGCTCAAGACCGTCTACATCAGCCAGGGCGACCCCGACGACTACTTCGGGCTTGAGGTCATTCAGCAGGCCTTCCCCGACATCAAGATCATTGCATCCAAGCCCACCGTCGATCACATCAAGGCCAGCCTGCCGGAGAAGATGAAGATCTGGGGCCCTAAGCTGGGTGCGAACGGGCCGAAGAAGCCGATCGTGCCGCAGGTACTCGCCGGCAACAGCTTCGAGCTCGAAGGCCAGAAGCTGGAAGTGATCGGCCTCGATGGCCCGTCTCCGCTTTACACCTTCGTCTGGATTCCGTCGATCAAGGCGGCAGTCGGCGGCGTGCGGGTGTTCGGTGACATGCACCTGTGGACCACCGATTCGAAGACCCCGGCGGCCCGGCAATGCTGGATCGACGACCTGAAGCGCATCGAATCGCTGGCGCCGGTGACCGTGGTGGCTGGCCACGCGAAGAAAGAGGCGTCGCTGGACTTGAGCACCGTCCGCTACAGCAAAGACTATCTGGCCGCCTAGGGTGAAGAGCTGCCGAAGGCCAAGGATTCGGCCGCGCTCGTGCAAGCAATGAAGCAGCGTTACCCGAGCTCGATCGGCGATGAGGTGCTCGAGTTGGGCGCCAAGGTCAACAAGGGCGAGATTCCCTGGGTCAGCGCTCCCGCTTGCCAGTGAGTGCGTGGCAGGCTGGTCACGGCTGAAAACGCCGGCCAGCTTGTGACCGCGGCGATGTTGCTTGACCTGATCGCCCGGCAACGTGGGCTGCCGGCGGCATTGTGGCGGCAGCCCCGCAGGAAGTGTCACGGTCGGCGCGTTAGCATCCCGGCTCGCTCAAGCCAGTGCGCCGCCGATGTGGCGCCCGGCCTTTGCGGCTTATCGCTGGGCTGACTTGCGTCACTGGCGCGATGCCGTGACCCTTTCGCTGCCTGCCATGCCGACCATTCGCCTGATCGCCCGCTGGGCTCTGCTGTGCTGGAGCTCGTTCTGGAGCCCGCTGCCCATGGCCGCCGGCAGCGCCGCACCTACAGCACCCGCCTACCTCGGGGCGCTCTATGCGCCGCGCCCCGGCCAGCCGGCGGCAAGCGCCGAGCAGCTCGCCGCCATCGGCCGGGCGATGTTCTTTGACGCCGGCCTGTCGGCCTCGGGCCGCGTGTCATGCGCCAGTTGCCACGACCCGCGCCATGCCTATGGCCCGGCCGATGCGCGACCGGTGCAGCCAGGGGTCGTCCGCGGCGCACGCGCGGCGGGCTTTCGTGCAACGCCCTCGCTGCGATACCTGCAAACGCTGCCCGCCTTCAGTGAACATTTTTTCGACAACGACGGCGACGACAGCATCGATGCCGGCCCGACTGGCGGCCACACCTGGGACGGCCGCGTCGGCTCGACCCATGAGCAGGCCGGCCTGCCTTTGCTGTCGGCGCGCGAGATGGGCAACGCCGGGCCGGCCGAGGTGCTGGCCCGGCTCAAGCGCAGCGGCTACGCCGATCAGTTCCGCCAGGCCTTTGGCCCGCAGGTGTTTGACGATGCACCGCGGGCATTCGCCTCGGCCCTGCTGGCGCTGGAGGTCTTTCAGCAATCGCCGGCCGACTTCTATCCCTACAGCAGCCGCTATGACGACGTGCTGCGCGGCCGGGCCGCGCTCAGTGAACAAGAGTCGCGCGGCCTGGTGCTGTTCAACGATGCGGCGAAGGGCAACTGCGCGTCTTGCCACTTGAGCGAGCCCACGCCCGATGGCGCCTTTCCGCTGTTCACCGACTTCGGCCACATCGCGATCGGTGTGCCGCGCAACACCGCGTTGCCCGTCAATGCCGACTCGCGCTTTCACGATCTTGGCCTGTGCGGCCCGCTGCGCCAGGACCTGGGCGACCGCCCTGAGTACTGCGGGCGGTTCCGCACGCCGAGCCTGCGCAACGTCGCGCTGCGCCAGAGCTTCTTTCACAACGGCGTCATCCACTCGCTGGCCGAAGCGGTGCGCTTCTATGTGCAGCGCGACACCGACCCGGCGCGCTGGTACGGCCGCGACGCCCAAGGCCACGCGCGCCGCTTCAACGACCTGCCGGTGTACTACCACGACAACGTCAATACCGATCCGCCCTTCGGCCCGCAACCCGGCCAACGCCCGCTGCTGAACGAGGCCGAGATTCAGGACATCGTCACGTTCCTCCAAACGCTGACCGATGCGGACCTCGTGCCCCGCGCAGCAACTGTTCCTGCCCCCACCGCCCGAGGCGCAAGAGACAAGTTGCCGGCCATTCCTTCAGCGCCATCGACCACACCGCAGAAGTCCACACCGCAGAGATAAGCGCGAAGGGCGGGTGCCGCGCAGCGATGTCAGTGGCCTGAAACAAAACCGCCGGTGAGGCTGGTTTAATGCGAGTTGTCGGCAGGCCCTGCCGAACCGATCCGGCAACTTCGCGCCGCCCGCCACGCTCCGGTCTTGCCCATGACATCCACTCCCAAGCGCCTTGCTTTCCGGCCCGCTGCCGCCACCCGCCTTGTTCGACTAACACCCTACCGGATCGCACTCGTTTCGAGCAGCCTGCTGCTTTCGATGGCGCTCAGCGCTTGCGTTAGCCCGCCGTCGATGCCGACCGCCACTGCCAACACGCCCCCACAGTGGCAGGCGCCCTTGCCGCACAACGGCCAGCTGACCGACCTGCGGCAATGGTGGCAGCAGTTCAACGACCCGCTGCTGACCCAGTTGATCGACGCGGCG
>CAHJWV010000248.1 GCA_903643055.1 Burkholderiales bacterium
ATCAATACCGGGACCGTTGTCTTCCACTTCGATTGCGCCGTGTTCACTTTTGGCGAACACCCGGACGGTGACAACGCTGCCGCGGCCTGCGTAGCGCAACGCGTTGTCGATCACATTGATCAGTGCTTCTCGCAACAGAAAGGCATTGCCCTGGACATGCACCGGCTCGCTGCTGGCTTCATCCAAACCGAGGTCGATGCTGGCTTGCAATGCTCGAGGCACCAACTCAGCGGTGATCTCCCGCGCCAGCCGCCTCAAGTCGACACGTGCACGCCCTTGCGCTGCGGCTGATTCCGGCTCGGCACGCGCGAGTGTGAGCAGTTGGTTGATCAGGCGAGCGCTACGGGTCGCGCTTTCATGAACCCGTTTCAGCCGCGCTTGCAACGCGGGGTTGTCTGTCTCCGCGAGTGCCAGCTCGGTCTGGCTTTTCAGACCGGCCAGTGGCGTGCGCAGCTGATGCGCCGCGTCGCTGATGAAGCGTTTTTGCGCATTCATGTTTTCTTCGACCTGGGCGAGCAAACGATTCATCGCCCGGGCGAGCCCGCGCATTTCCTCGGGCGCGGCTTCCAGCTTGATCGGCGCCAGATCATTCGGCGCACGGCCTTCCACCTCGCCGCGAAGCCGCGCCAGCGGAGCGAGGCCATTGCGGATGCCACCCCAGACGATCAGCGACATCAAGGCCACCAATGCCGACAGTGGCAAGGCGGTGTCGACCAGGATCTGCCGCGCCAGCTCTTCACCGTTGGCACGATTGCGCGCCACCTGTACCAACATGCGCTGAGGTGTGCTTTCGTCGCCGAATGCGAGGTACATCGCCGCGACGCGAATGCGCAGGTGCGCATTGCGATCGGTCATCGTGCCGTTGAAGAAATAAGGTTCGCCCAGGCGCGGGTTGGCCACGGGCGGTGGCTGCGGGAGCTTGTTGTTGCCGAGGATGAATTGGCCCGGTGGCGCACTGACCATGTAGTACACCCGGTCATCGGGATCGGCTTCGATGATGTCTTGCGCGGCCTTCGGGAAATCGATGAACAGCCCGTTGCCTATCGGCTTGACCTGCCGGGCCAAAGCGCGTGTGGCGGTCGTCAGGCTCGAATCGATCGCTCGATTCGTATAACGCTCGGCCAGGTCGTAGGTGACGAAAGCGGCGGCCAACCACAGTACCAACTGAGGCAACAAGAGCCACAACAAGAGGTGGCGGTGCAGCGAGCGGGTGCCCGGCGTCACCCCCGGCATGCGCCGCAGCAAGGTCTTGAACGGCAGCGGCACGTCAGCCGTCAGATTCGAGCAGATAACCCAGCCCGCGAACGGTGCGTATCGCCAGGCCCGAATTGTCGAGCTTGCGGCGCAGGCGGTGGATATAGACTTCGATCGAGCCCGCGCTTGAGTCACTGCGGTCGACCGCCCAGCTCTCGGCGATCTGATCTTTGGTGACGACCTTGTCTCGCTGCGTCAGCAGCAGCTCCAGCAGCATCCATTCGCGCGGCGACAGGTCCATCGGCTCGTTGTCGATCGCTGCCCGTCGGGTGTCGCGTACGAAGCTCAAGCGGCCCATTTGCTGCACGCTGGTGTTACCGTCGCGGGTGCGCCGCAGCAGCGCTCGGATGCGTGCTTCGAGTTCGGGGAAATCAAAGGGCTTGGTGAGGTAATCGTCTGCGCCGGCATTCAGGCCCGCCACGCGATGGTCCAGCCCATCGAGGGCGGTCAACACCAGCATGGGCTGTGTCGGCTTGGCCGCGCGCACGCGTTTGAGCACGGTGAGCCCATCGACCAGAGGCAGGCCCAAGTCGAGCACGCCAAGGTCGAAATGCTGACGCAGCAACAGGTACTCTGCTACCGCGCCATTGGGGGCGACTTCGACATCGAAGCCGGCGTGTTGCAGGTTGGCAGTCAGTGCATCGGCGAGGATGACATCGTCTTCGGCGAGCAGCAGTTTCATGCTGCCTAGCTTAGCGAATGAATCGTTCATCCACGATCGCCGGATACCCGAAGCCTTTGTTGCTGGTGGGGCGGCGTCATCGGGCGCGGTCAAGGCCGCCAGACATAAGGGCCGGCGGCTGTGACTTCGGCGGGTGGGCGCAGCAGGTTCGCGCCCTGCCGCGTATTCATCGCGGCATCTTCTTCGATCAGTCCTTGAAAGATGCCTTTGGACAGCGATACGCCATGGATCTCGGCATCTCCGCGAATCTGCACCGAGCCCGAAAGCACCACGCCGTTGTCGATCGAGCCCGGCCCGCGGAACACCGTTGAGACGCGGGCGTTGTCTAGCACGAGGGTGTCGCCGCGCAACACCGTCAGGCCACCGATCACCGCATTGCCGGTCACCGTACCGCTCTGGATCACCGCATGGTCTTCGATGCGGGCATTGCCGTTCACGGTGCCGCCCAGCACCTGAGCCGCTGGCCCGACATAGGCACTGGCCGCCACGTTGGCGCCGCGTGCCACCCAACCACCGCCATTGGCGTGCCAGCGGCCTTCGGCGGTAGGCGTCGGTGCGTTCGGTTGATACCCCGACGGCCACGCGCCTTCGAACTGAGCCATCCAGGGGAAGCGGTAGATGGCGTAGTAAGCCTGGTCCAGAGCGATCTTGTGAATGGTTTTTGGCGTGCCCATTACCACCATCCAGACCGACTTGTCGCCTGCTTGGAGGCAATACGACAACTCGCCATCGGCGCCTCTTTGCAGTGCGCTGTAGCGGGGCTTGCCGGAGGCATCGACCGCGACCACGCCCCAACGCCAATCGGAATTGGGGTTCGGCACGGCATCGGGGTCGTTGATCAGCCCGATGAAGGCCGTGGTGGCCGGCTTGTCTTGCACCACGCCGCGAAAGCTGATGTCGATCTTGCTCGCGCCTGCATCGGGAATCAGGCGCACGATGTTGTAGCCCCAACGTTGCGGCGCCCAGGCTTGCGGCACGGCAAAGCGGCGCGCGTTTTTGTTCACCGGGTCGAGCTGGGTGACGCGCAAGGCGCGGTCGCCGCTGCGCGATTCGTAGCTGCCGTATTCGGAACGATAGACCGCGCCTTGGTCGGTGCCGTCCGGGTTGCGATAGTCCCAAGTCACGTTGTGCATGGCCCACTCGCCGAACACATCGTTGAGCTGGCTCGTTGACCAGCCCATGTTGCGGGCAAGCACGCTGAACGGGTCTTCGTTGCGCACGCCGTTCTGATTGGGCCGCAACGACTTGAGCCAGATGTCGTTGACCGCCTGATAGCAGTACTTGTCTTTGATGTACTCCCAGAACTGCCAGTTGCAGCCGTGCTGGCGCGACGAGCCGTAGTACAGGTGCGGATAGTTGACTTGCGTTTCAGAGCAATGGGCATCGCCGCGGTATTCCGGCAACTGATGAGCCATCCAGTTGGCGTGGCTCTCCCACATCCAGCCGACAAAGGTGGAGTCACGCAGGCCGCGCGTTGCGCCTTGCAATGTCTGCGCAAAGGCATGCGCCAGGCCCCAGTGATTCAGCAGTGCATTCGGCCCGATCTGCATGGCCATGTCGTGCTGGCCGTTGGGCGTGCCGGTCAAGCCGAAGCCCGGGTCGATGTGGATGTTGATCTTGTACTTGGCAGGGGTCTCGCAAAAAGGCTCGGCGAAACCGACCTTGTTGATGTAGGTGTCCCATATCGTCTCCAGTGTCTTGCCGGCTTCGGCCGCGCGATCGAGCGGCACCTCGTCACCGTTCCAACGGAAGGTGAAGTGATCGGTCTGGAAGCGCACCGGGGGCAGGGTGCCGGTGCCCACGATGGTCCAACTGCCGGGCACACAGGCCGGTGTGGCGCTCTTGCAGGCACTGGCCCAGGGCGTGCTGCTGTCCCCGGCCGTGCAGGTGGCAGGCTTGGCGGGCGTTGCAGTGAGGGCCTTTTCTGGTGGGGCGATCACCTTATTGCTTGAGCGCTGAGCATAGGCCGGCGCAGGCGCAGTTGCGGCGCTGTTGTCGCTGCCGCCACAGGCAGCCAACAGCACGGCCGCGGCCGTCATGGACAGCGCGGCGCGAGCGGCTCGGGCCAACAGGCGCAAGCTGGTTTTCGCCAGCGCGGCGTCACAGGGCTCAGTGGGCTGCAGCATCAGCGGCAGAGCTTCGGGTCTCGGATACATAAGCTGGTGATCATCACGGCGTGAGATATCGCATCAGCCGCGGGAGTTGCTCTCGGTTTGTAAGTTTTGTGGTCGGCGCGTGAAGACATGTGATGTCATTCGACGCATCGTGATCAAAGCGGTTGGCGGCGGGTTGAACCTAAAACCTTGTCTCAATGAGGTCTAAAACAGCCGGATCACAGGTTTGACTGGGACGGCCGATCACCCGGTTACCGATGACCACTTGAGATGACCGCGCAACTCCGATGGCGGTCAATCTCGATGTTGGCTCGCAGATGGGTGGGTTTCGTACTCACTCACCGGGACACAGCTGCAGAACAGGTTGCGATCCCCGTAGACGTTGTCGACCCGGCCCACCGGCGACCAGTATTTTTGCAGACGCAGACTCTTCACCGGGTAGGCCGCGACTTCGCGTGAGTAGGGGTGCGGCCAGTCGGCCTTCAGCAGCGCGGCCGAAGTGTGCGGCGCGGCCTTTAGCGGGTTGTCTTCGCGTGGCCAAGTGCCTTGCTCGATCTTTCGGATCTCGTCGCGAATGGCAATCATCGCGTCGCAGAAGCGGTCGAGTTCCTTCAGCGGCTCGCTCTCGGTCGGCTCGACCATCAGCGTGCCGGCGACCGGGAAGCTCAGCGTTGGCGCATGGAAGCCATAGTCGATCAGGCGCTTGGCGACGTCTTCGGCGCTGATGCCCGAGCTGTCTTTCAGCGGGCGCAGGTCGAGGATGCATTCGTGCGCCACGCCGCCACCCTTCACGCCCGCGATATTGCCGCTGTAGTGGATGTCGTAATGATCGGCCAGGCGGGCGGCGATGTAGTTCGCGCTCAGGATCGCGGTCTCGGTCGCGAGCTTCAGCCCCTCAGCGCCCATCATGCGCACGTACATCCAGCTGATCGGCAGCACGGCCGCGTTGCCGAGCGGCGCGGCGCTGACGGCGCCGACCTGCTGTTCTTCACCAGAGCGGGTGCCGATGCCAGCTGAGCGGTGCGCCGGCAGGTAAGGCACCAGGTCTTCGACCACGCAGACCGGGCCGACGCCTGGGCCGCCGCCGCCGTGCGGAATGCAGAACGTCTTGTGCAGGTTCAGGTGACTGACGTCGCCACCGAACTCGCCCGGCGCCGCAATGCCGACCAGCGCGTTCATGTTCGCGCCGTCCACATACACGCGGCCGCCGTGCTGGTGCACCAGCGCGCAAAGCTCTTTCACGCGGGTCTCGAACACCCCGTAGGTGGACGGGTAGGTGATCATCACGCACGACAGGTTCGCGCTGTGCTGTTCGCACCTGGCCTTCAGGTCGGCCAAGTCGACGTTTCCGTCTGCATCGCACTTGGTGACCACGACTTGCATGCCGGTCATCTGTGCGCTGGCCGGGTTGGTGCCGTGCGCCGACTCCGGGATCAGGCAGATGTTGCGGTGGCCTTCACCTTTCGCCTCGTGGTAGGCCTTGATGATCAGCAGGCCGGCGTACTCGCCTTGCGAGCCGGCGTTGGGCTGCAGGCTGATGCCGCTGTAGCCGGTGGCTTGGCAGAGCCAGTCGCGCAGCAACTGGTCGAGTTCGGCGTAGCCCGCGAGCTGGTCTTGTGGCGCGAAGGGGTGGACGTTCGCGAACTCGGGCCAGGTGATCGGGATCATCTCGCTTGTCGCGTTCAGCTTCATCGTGCATGAGCCGAGCGGGATCATGCTGCGGTCGAGCGCCAGGTCCTTGTCGGACAGGCTGCGGATGTAGCGCAGCATCTCGGTCTCGCTGTGGTGCATGTTGAACACCGGGTGGCTCAGGAAGCTGGAGGTGCGGCGCAGCTCGGCGGGGATCAGATCCGCCGTGGCGGCCAAGGCCTCGACATCCGGCAAGGCCTGGCCGTCCTTCGCGAAGACGCGCCACAACAGCGCGAGGTCCTCACGCGTCGTGGTTTCGTCGAGCGTGATGCAGAGGTAGTCGCCCCAGGCGCGGCGCAGGTTCGCGCCGAGCGAGACGGCGCGTTGCAGCAGGCGCTCGGTGTCGGCGCCGGTGCGCAGGCTGATGGTGTCGAAGGCGCCGCGTTCGAGGTGATGGGTGGCCGTGAGGTCGACGCCCAGCTGCTTCAGGCCGGCCACGAGGATGCCGGTGTAGCGCGCCACGCGCTGCGCGATGCGGGTCAGGCCCTGCGGGCCGTGGTAGACGGCATACATGCTCGCCACCACTGCCGGCAGCACTTGCGCCGTGCAGATGTTGGAGGTGGCTTTCTCGCGGCGGATGTGCTGCTCGCGGGTCTGCAGCGCCAGGCGGTAGGCAGTGGCGCCGTGGGCGTCGACGCTGACACCGACCAGCCGGCCCGGCAGCGAACGCTTGAATTCATCGCGCGTGGCGAGGTAGGCGGCGTGCGGGCCGCCGCAGCCCATCGGCATGCCGAAGCGCTGGGTGGTGCCGAGCACGATGTCGGCGCCCATCTCGCCCGGGGTCTTCAAGAGCGTCAGCGCAAGCAGGTCGGCGGCCATCACGAAGGCGGCCTTCTTGGCGTGCACGGTGGCGGCATCGGCCGCCCAGTCGTACAGCCAGCCGCTGCTCGCGGGGTATTGCACGAGTGCGGCGAAGTAGTCGTCGCCGGCCAGTGCGGCCTGCCACTCTTCGTGCGAGTTCGCGACTTTGATGCCGATGCCCAATGGTTTGGCGCGGGTGTTCAGCACCTCGAGTGTTTGCGGGTGCACGTCACCGGAAACGACGAACACATCGCCCGTCGCCTTCACGCTGCGGTGGGCCAGCGTCATTGCCTCGGCGGCGGCGGTGGCTTCGTCGAGCATCGAGGCGTTGGCGATGGCCATGCCGGTCAGGTCGCAGACCAGGGTCTGAAAGTTGACCAGCGCCTCCATCCGACCTTGCGAAATCTCGGCCTGATAGGGCGTGTACGCGGTGTACCAGGCGGGGTTCTCAAGAATGTTGCGCAAGATCACGCCCGGCGTATGGGTGCCGTGATAGCCCTGGCCAATGAAACTCTTCAGCAGGCGGTTCTTCGAGGCAATGCGCTTCAGGTCAGCCAAAGCCTGGGCTTCGCTCAAGGGGGCGGGCAACTCCATTGGCGTGGGGCGGGCGATGGCGCGGGGCACGATCGCATCGATCAACGCGCGGCGTGACGCGGCACCGATCACCGACAGCATGTGTCCTTCGTCATCGGCTTCGATG
>CAHJWV010000249.1 GCA_903643055.1 Burkholderiales bacterium
GGCCGAGCTGGCGCTCGATCAATGACTCCAACGGCTTGTCTTGCAAGTCATCAGCGGCGAGCTGCGCGAACTTCACCGCGGTGCGCACCTGGGCGGGCGTCAGGCCCTTGCGAGCGTTCAGGCGGGCCGCAAAGGCCGGCGACACATTCACGCCGTCTAGCGCTCGCTTCACCAGGGCCTCGCGCGCGCCGGGTGGTGGGCTTTTCAGTTCGAGGTGGTACTGAAAGCGGCGGCGGAATGCCGGGTCGATCTGGTCGATGCGGTTCGTTACCCAAATCACTGGCACCGGGTTGGTTTCGAGGATCTGGTTGACCCACGCCTTGCCGCTGACGCTGCCGGACGGCGCGCTGTCGGCGAAGTCGAGGCGGGCGATCAATTGCGCCGCATCGTTCGAAATCGGCGGGAACACGTCTTCCACTTCGTCGAACAGCAAGGCCACCTGAGGGCTACTCTTCAAGAACACCTGGCTGATCTGCAGCGAGCGATAGCGGTCGCGGCCGCTGAGCGAATTGCCGTCGCGATCGGCATATTCCACCTCGTACAGCTCCAGGCCCGCCGTCTGCGCAGCGACCTTGGCCAGCTCGGTCTTGCCGGTTCCTGGCGGGCCGTAGAGCAATACGTTGACGCCGGGCTCTTTGCGAGCCACGGCATTGCGCAGCAACGAGGTCAACACGCGCTGGTCGTCGCCGACGAAATGAAAGTCGGCACAGTTCAAGTCGCTGCGCGGGGCCGGCCGCGTGAACACTGCCATCAGGTCGGAGGGGCCTTCGTACTGCCGCATCAGCACCGGTGGAAGCTGCTCGCTGACCTTCATCAGGTCGGCCAGATCGGTGATGTTGTGTTCGGAGATCAGGTTCTCGATCATCCCGGTGCGCTCCAGGCGCGAGCCGGCGCGCAGGGCTTCAGCGACCTCATGCTCGTTGACGCCGGCCACGGCGGCGATCGCGGCATAGGCCTCTTGCGCGTTGGAGACCTTGAACTCCACCAGCAGGCCCCGCAGATCGCGTTGATAACGCGCCAAGGTGCCATACAGAAGCAAGGCCCGCTCGGCCGGGTTCAGTTGAAGCAAGCCGGCCAGCGCCTCGATGTTCTTCTCGACCAGCGTCGATTCCTTCTTCAGGCTCTGGTCCAGCCAGTCGGCCGTCGTGCCCAGCACGGCCAAGAGGTCTTTCGGCGCATCCTTGATGTACTCGTCGACATAGAAGAAGAGCGTGCCTTCCTCATACGGGCCGCGCCAGCCGCCATGCCGCTGGATGAAGGCGTTATCACTCAGCGCTTCGTGGCCGAGCCATTGTTCATTGCCCTTGCAGCGGACATTGAGAAATGTCCGCAGCCGTGACAGTACCGACGGCGGCCATACCAGGTGCTTGCCGGTCATCGAGAGCAAGCCGTTCCAATCGCGTCTCAGGTTAAATCTCCCGGCGTGGCGCACCATGAGATTGAGAACGAATTGGGAACACATGCGGTCCAGGACCGGCGCATCTTTCAGGCCGGGCGAGAGCACCGTGCGAGAGTCAAGGTGACTGGTAGCCATCGGCACCTCCAGTTCAGTCTCTGACGTTCATCTTGGCGCACCATGCACCAAGCGGCAAGCCCCTGAGAAGCGTCAGGGGTGCCGTTTGCACCTTACCTCAGGCCCTCATCGGCCATGTGCGCCAATGTGTGGCGTGATACCGCGATTCCAGCTGGTTAGCACACCAGCCCTTGAGATGAGGGGCCGCTCAGCCCCTCGTTGCCTTCAATGAAGAATCACCGGGTTCTGCATCAACGAGCTGTAGCGCTCGATGTAGTCGTCCATCTCTTCTTCGGACGGCGAGGTTTCGATCAAGGCTTCGACGCCGAGCTTGAAGCTCTCGGCCATCGCGCCTTCGATGAAGATTTCTTTGCGGGCGAACTTGTCGACGATCTCATAGCCCCCGCGCGACAAGACATCGTCTCGCGTCGAGCCCGTTGCGGTCTGGGTGATGGTCTGGGGTACGTCGAACTGAACGACCACGAAACTGTCTGAGTTGTAAAGCATCTGCATGGAAGATCCTCCTGTTAAGACAGCTAAGGGCACCAGCACGATATTCAAGCCATTCGCGCCCCGAGCCTGTCTCAAGATGTCAGGAGTTGGGCCGAACCGTTTGCAATAAGAACTCCAGCGTGTCGCCATCGCTGGTCAGGCGGGCGCGGATCGGCATGTGGTGTTGTGCGGGGTCCAACCAGACTTCCACATGGGTGTCATGTTGCTTGCGCGGCTCCCGAACGAGCTTGATGGCACGCAGCGTCTTGCTACCCATGCTGACATCGTCGGGGCCTTTGACCTGGAAAGACCACACATCGGCATCGCCGCGTGAGCCGGCCACCAGCATCGAGACGCGCTTGCCGGTGGCCAGTTGGCTGGGTTCGCCCTCGGCGATCGCCGCGACTTGCAGCATCCAGCTGAGCCGATCCTGCGCGCCGGGCAGCAGCGGATATTCGTCGGGTGGGCCGGAGAAGGTGATCTTGCCGGCCTCGCGTTGGAAATTCGCTGCGCGGGCCGCCTTGCCGCGGCGCTGGTCGGTGAAGCGTTGCGGCGCCAGACCTGCAGCATCGAATCCGCCCTGACTGACCCAGGTCAAGATGGTGAAGCCGGCCACGCTGCCTTGAAGCTTGGCCTCATAGCCGGCTGCGGTGGGCCGCCATTGCAACTCGCCCACGCCACTCAGCATGCCGCGTGACATTGCATAGTTCAGCGTGATGGCTGGCGGAATGGTGGTGCGGTAGACCGGCGGCGGCTCCAGCTCTGAGCCGGCTGCGCCGTCATCGGCGATCTCCACCGTTGAAGGCTTCGGCGTGTGCGCTGCAAGCAGCAGCGACGGCGGTTCGTCTGCGGCGGCTTTTTGAGACGGCGAAGGCCGGTCCTGGACGAGGGCCGGGAGTGACGCTTCGGGCAAGGCTTCG
>CAHJWV010000250.1 GCA_903643055.1 Burkholderiales bacterium
GCCACAGGCTGTCGAGCTTCATCGCGATGACGATCTTGTCGGCCACCGTCATCACGCACGATGACGACGCCGCCGCCTTGAAGTGCTGCCACAGCGCGGCGGCCATGCCGCTGAGCGACAGCAGCATCACGATGACGCCGACCAGGCCTCTGCCCAGGCGCGAGCGCCACAGCAGGCCGATGATGCTGAACAGCGCGATCGCCAGGAAGATCACCCGCTGCAGGATGCACCACGGGCAAGGCTCCATGCCGAACACGTGTTGCGACACCAGTGCGGCACCGACAGCCGCCACGCTGATGACCGCCGCACTGGCCAGCCAGGCGGTGGGCCGCCGGAGGGCCGCCATCATTCCACCTCGGCGATCAGCTCGATTTCAACGCAGGCGCCCAGCGGAAGCTGCGCGACACCAAAGGCGCTGCGCGCATGCGCACCGCGGCTGCCAAACACTTCGCTGATCAATTCGCTGAAGCCGTTGGTCACCAGGTGATGCTCGGTGAAATCGCTGCTGCTGTTGACCAGGCTCATGGCCTTGACGATGCGGGTGACCTTGTTCAGGTCGCCCACGGCGGCGTGCAGCGTGCCGAGCAATTCGATGGCGATGGCGCGTGCGGCTTGCTTGCCGGTGGCGGTATCGACATCACGGCCCAATTGGCCTACCCAGGGCTTGCCATCGCGGCGCGCGATGTGGCCCGAAATGAACACGAGATGGCCGGTGCGCACGAAAGGCACATAGGCGGCGGCCGGGACGGCCAGCGGAGGCAGTTCAATGCCCAGCGATTTCAAACGGTCATAAACAGACATCACAAACACCGAGAAGCCAAAGAGCCTTAAATCCTACACTCCGCCCCATGGCAAGCACGGACAAGGGTTTGCAGCTGACGGGCATCGCTTTGGGCTGGTTGCTCGGTGTGGCCTGGCATCTGCAGCAGCGCGAGCTGTTCGATGCGCTGACGTATCTTCTTGCAAGTCTTGGCGGCGCATGTTGCCTGGCGCTCGCCTGGCGCGTCAGCCGCCTGCGCTGGCTGGCTTTTGTGGGCGCGCTGGCGCTGGGCCTGGGTGCTTCCGGATGGCGCGCTTCGGCGCGCTGGGCGCATGAGCTGCCGCCGGCATTGGAAGGGCGCGACCTCATCGTCACCGGCGTGATCGCGAGCCTGCCGCAGACCTCGGTGGATGGCGTGCGCTTTCGCTTCGAGGTCGAGCAGGCTCGGCTTGCCGATGGCGCCGATGTGACGGTGCCGCCGCTTCTTTCGCTCGGTTGGTACAAGGGCTTTCATGAAGATGCGCTGGCAAGGCAGCCGCAACGGCAATTGCGTGCCGGCCAGCGTTGGCAGTTCGGCACGCGCCTGCGCCAGCCGCACGGCAACATGAACCCGCATGGTTTCGACTATGAGCTTTACCTGTTCGAACAAGGCGTGCGGGCAACGGGTTATGTGCGTGACAGCGGCCAGTCGCCGCCTCGCCTGCTCGATGAGCGCGCGGGCCATCCGGTCGAACGGCTGCGCCAATCGGTGCGCGAGGCGATCTATGCCCGCGTCAGCGAGCCGCGCGCCGCCGGTGTAATGGCCGCGCTGTCGGTAGGCGATCAGTCGGCGATCGATCGCGACGACTGGTTGCTGTTCAGAAATGTCGGCATTGCCCACCTGGTCTCGCTGAGTGGCGTTCACGTCACGATGTTCGCCTGGCTCGCGGGTGCTGCGCTGTTGTGGGCCTGGCGCCGCAGCCGCCGTTTGATGCTGTGGGTGCCCGGCCCGGTGGCCGCGCGTTGGGGCGGCTTGTCGGCCTCGTTGGCCTATGCCTTGTTCTCCGGCTGGGGCGTGCCGGCGCAGCGCACGGTATGGATGTTGGCGGCGGTCACCTTGCTGCAGGCCCGTGGCCGGCGCTGGCCCTGGAGCCTGGTGCTCTTGTCTGCTGCGGTGGTGGTCAGTGCGATGGACCCTTGGGCCTTGCTGCAGCCGGGCTTCTGGCTGTCGTTCGTGGCCGTGGGGCTGCTGCTGGCCTCCGAGCCGGCGCGGCATGCTGAGGTGCAGGCGCCTGAAGCCGAGGTGCTGGCCGAGGCCGGTGGCGACCGCGCTCCACGGTGGCAGCGCTGGCTTGGCTCGCTGCGGTCTGGCGCTTGGGGTGGGCTGCGCACGCAGATCATCGCGACCTTGGGGCTGACGCCGCTGTCGCTGGTGTTCTTTCAGCAGGTGTCGATCGTGGGCTTCGCGGCCAACCTGGTGGCCATTCCGCTGGTCACGCTGGTGATCACGCCACTGGCCTTGCTGGGTGTGGCCTTGCCGCCGCTGTGGAATTTGGGCGCCGTCGTGATCGGTTGGATGTCGACCGGCTTGCAGTGGTTGGCCGATTGGCCCTGGGCGGTGTGGACGGTGCCGGTGGCGCCGGTGTGGGCCCAGATCGCCGGGCTGGCCGGCGCAGCTCTGCTGATCATGCCTTTGCCCTGGCGGCTGCGCGGGCTGGCAGTGCCGCTGGTGTTGCCCTTGCTCGTGCCGTCGCATGAGCTGCCAGCGCAAGGGCACTTCGAGCTGCTGGCCGTGGATGTGGGCCAGGGCAGCTCGGTGCTGGTGCGCACGCGCAATCACCTGATGGTCTACGACACCGGGCCGCAGTATTCACGCGACAGCGATGCCGGGCAGCGCGTGCTGGTGCCGCTGCTGCGGGCACGCGGCGAGACGCGCATCGACAAGCTCGTGCTCAGCCATCGCGACATCGACCATGTGGGTGGCGCCAAGGCGCTGCTGCAAAGCCTGCCGGTCGATGAGCTGCTGAGTTCGTTGGAAGGCGAACATCCACTGCGCGCGATGAACCCGGCACCCCGGCGTTGTGAATCAGGGCAGGCCTGGCAATGGGACGGCGTTCGCTTCGAAGTGCTGCACCCGGCCGCGGCCGACTATCAGCGCTCGCTCAAACCGAATGCGCTGTCGTGCGTGCTGCGGGTGAGTTCAGTGCAAGGCAGCGTGCTGCTGGCGGGCGATATCGAGCGGCCGCAGGAGCTGGCGTTGGTGGCCGCGTTGGGCAGCGCGTTGCGCAGCGATGTGCTGCTGGTGCCGCACCATGGCAGTCGCACCTCATCGACGGAAGCTTTTCTGGATGCGGTGGCGCCGCATGACGCGGTCATTCAGGCGGGCTACCTGAACCGCTTCGGCCACCCGGTGGCCGAGGTTCGGCAGCGCCTGCTGGACCATGGCGCGGCGCTCCATGAGTCCACGCGATGCGGTGCGTGGCATGGGTCGGGAGAGGGGGCGGGCGACGCGCCGCTGCCAGGTGGCCTTTGCGAACGCGAACGCGCGCGGCGCTACTGGCACCATCGGCAGCAGCTCGTCGCAAGCCCGGTAGAAGTCGGTCAGGTCCATCGAGATGATGTTCATGCGGTGTCCTCAACGGTTGAATAAGGCGGGTGTCTGCACAAGGCACCGAAGGTTCACGCAGGGTCGATCGGCGGGGACGGAAGCAAGGTGGCCGATGACAGTTCGAAGCCAAAGCAGAAGCTCAAAGAGGGGGCGATGGATGGCTCGCGATGTCCCTCATTCATGACACCAGCTTAGGCAGGCGGGGGTTGCCATGCCATCGGCGCAGGCGGGTTCAAGGTGTGGGAAGAAGCGGGAGATTGCGTAGGATTTATCCGCCCTGCAGGCCACACGGCGCAAGATCTGCGGTGGATGGCAGCAGGGCCTCAGACTGGCCTGAGTGCGCTCCGATGTCAGGTAATGTGAAAGTCCAAAGAGGGTGGGTAAGAAAAGATAAATCTGAGGGTAAGGGCTCGCCATGGGCCT
>CAHJWV010000251.1 GCA_903643055.1 Burkholderiales bacterium
TTCCAGGCCTCACCGGCCGGGCTGGCGGCGATCGCACTGGCCTGCATCACCTGGTCGATCGGCAGCGTGCTGAGCCAGCGCAGCCTGCCGCTCGCGCCCGGCGCCACCGGCTTTGCAAGCGAGATGATCTGCGGCGGCCTGGTGCTGCTCGGGATGTCGGCACTGCAGCAGGAAACACCGCAATGGCCGCCGCAAGCCCAGGCGCTGGCGGCGTGGTGCTATCTGGTGGCGTTCGGCTCGTTGATCGCCTTCAATGCCTACATGGTGCTGTTGAGTCATGTCGGCACCGGGGTGGCATCGAGTTATTCCTTCGTGAACCCGGTGATCGCGATGCTGCTGGGCGTGATGATCGCGGGCGAGGTCGTCACCTCGTTTGAATGGGCGGCGGCCGGCGTCGTGTTGATCGGCGTCGTGCTGTTGCTCGCGGGCTCACGGCGCAAAGCGGCGACCTGACCGGCGCGCACCTTCGAAGACCAACGCCGCCCCGGGCACGCTGATCTCTTTCACGATCGCTCGCTGCGTCTCTGGCGGTGCTCTGGCGGTGCCCTGGCGTCGCTGGCTCGCATCGAGAAAAGGCCGCTACCGGCGTGCGTCTTGCGCCAACTAACGCCTCGCTTCAGCGGCCTTGCGGATCGCACTCAAGGTCATACGGCTGGTGCTGATATCGCTCGACAACTTCAGGTGCAGCAAGGTCGGCCGCCCCGCCTCTAGGGCCGCAGCAAAGGCCGCTTCGAAGTCTTCGGTGCGTTCCACCCGGCCTGCCTGCCAGCCATAGGCTCGCGCCAGCGCGGCGAAATCGGGGTTGAATAGATCGCTGCCGCTGACCCGGCCCGGGTACTCGCGTTCCTGGTGCATGCGGATCGTGCCGTAGGTGCCGTTGTCGACGACGATGCTGATCAGGCGCGTCGCGCCGTAGCCGGTGGCCGTGGCCAGCTCCTGCCCGGTCATCAGGAAGTCGCCATCGCCGGCGATGTTGACCACGGTTCGCTGCGGGTAAAGCAAGGCCGCCGCCACGGCCGCCGGCACCCCGTAGCCCATCGCGCCGGAGGTCGGCGCGAGCTGGGTGCGGCCGTGGCGTTGCAGGCCGGGGTAGCGGCAATAACGGTGCAGCCAACCGGCGTAGTTGCCCGCGCCATTGGTAAACACGGTGTCGGCCGGCGCCAGGCGCTGCACGGTTTGGATCACCACGGCCATGTCGAGCGGCGCGATGCTCGGCGCAATCAGGTTGGCTTCGTAGTCGGCGTGCGCCGCGCTCGTCCATTCGGCCCAAGGTAGTTGCGTCGGTGGCGCCAGCGTTTCCAAGGCTTTCGCAGCGCAGGCCATGCTCGATTGCAGCAACAAATCAGCGGCATAGACACGGCCCAATTCTTCGGCGCCGGCATGCAGATGGATCAGCTTTTGATGCGGCCGTGGGGCCTTCAGCAAGGTGTAGCCGCCGGTCGTCATCTCACCCAGGCGCGTGCCGACGGCAATCACCAGATCGGCCTCGGCAATGCGTTTGGCCAGCAAGGGGTTGATGCCGATGCCGACGTCGCCGGCGTAGTTCGGGTGGTTGTTGTCGAACAAATCCTGGAAGCGGAAGGCGCAACCCACTGGCAGGTTCCAGCCTTCAGCGAACCGCTGCATCGCATCGCAAGCGGCAGCGTCCCAGCCACTGCCGCCAACGATCACGAAAGGCCGCTGCGCAGCCAGCAGCATCGCTCGGACTTCGCGCAGCGCGCCCGGTGCCGGCCAGGCTTGCGCGGGCTCGATGCGGGGCAGCACCGCGGCGTCGGTGGCCTGAGTCAGCATGTCTTCGGGCAGCACCAGCACGACCGGCCCCGGGCGGCCCTGCATCGCGGTATGGAAGGCACGAGCGACGTATTCGGGCAGGCGCTTAGCGTCATGAACCTCGCCCACCCATTTCGCAAAACCCAAGGTGCCCGGGCCGAACACTTGGCGGTAGTCGAGCTCTTGAAACGCTTCGCGGTCGCGCTGATCGCTGGCCACCTGGCCGATGAACAAGACCATCGGCGTGCTGTCTTGAAACGCGGTGTGTAGCCCGATGCTGGCGTTCGTCGCGCCTGGCCCGCGGGTCACGAAGCAGATGCCGGGGCGCCCGCTCAGCTTGCCTTGCGCTTCGGACATGAAAGCGGCCCCGCCCTCTTGCCGGCAGGCAATGAAGCGGATGCGATCGCGGTGCTCGTGAAAACCATCGAGCACTGCCAGATAGCTTTCACCCGGCACGCCGAATGCGGTATCGACGCCTTGGGCGATCAGGGCTTCGACCAGCACATGGCCGGCCAGGCGGGAGGGCGATGAAGTCGTCATGGAGGCACAGGCTCTTGAAGAAGAGCGAGAGTGTGCCTCGAACCGGTTGGCCCGTCAGGTGCTCGCGGCAAGCGCAGTGCGGCGCACGCGGCGCACGTTGAAGGCGCTGGCAATCAGCACCGCCTGCACGATCGCAATGCCCAGCCATACATCCTTCGGGCGATGCAGGTCCATCAGCGTGCCGAACACCAAGGGCGCGACCGCCTGGCCGATGTCCAGGCCTGAATAGACAACCCCGTAGACGCGGCCGGTGGCGTTATCGGGCGCAGAGCGCTTGACGATCAAGTCGCGCGAAGGCCCGGCCAGGCCGGCGGCAAAACCCATCGCACCGAAAAGCACCGGCACGGCCGACGCCGGCACATCGGCAAAGCCGATCGTCAATGCGATCGACGCGGCAATGCCGAAGCCCACGCCGACGATGCGCTCGCAGCGCGACGGGTCGATAACCAGAAAACCGCCGACCACCATGCCGCCGGCACTTGCGACCATGTAGATCGTTAGGCACATCGCCGCCAGAGGGGCCGGCACCTGGTGCAGCAAGCGCGCAGCCTCGGGCGCGAAGGCCTGGACGCCACTCAAGGCCATCGCATAGAAAAAGAAGAAGGCAAAGCACATCCAGACCGCCGGGATCGATAGGAAGTCGAAGTTGCCCTCCGCCGCACCGGGCTTCACCGCTGCCGGCTTGGCGGCAAAGGCACCTTCCAATGACAGCTGATGGCGGTTCAGCCACAGCACGGCAATCACTGCAAAGGCCAGTGCACCGGCGCTGACGAGCGCTACGCGCCACGAGAACGCCATCGCCAGCGGCACCAGCATCGCAGGCGCCAGCGCCCAGCCCAGGCTGCCGGTGATGCCGTGAACGCTGAACGCATGGCCGAGGCGCTTCGGGTGGATCTTGCGGTTCAGCAACGTGAAGTCGACCGGATGGAACACGCCATTGCCGATGCCGGCGACGATCGAGAAGAACGCGAGCATCGCGTAGCTCTGGCTGGCCGCGAAGCCGAAGGCCGACAGGCCCAACAGGCCCAGGCCGGCAAACAGGATCGGGCGCGGGCCGAAGCGGTCGACCACGAAACCCGATACCGCCTGCACCGCGCACGAGACGACGAAGAAGATCGTCATCAACAGGCCCAGCTCGGTGTAGCCGACGCCGAACGCATCCTTCAGCCACGGGAACAACGGCGCCAGCAGCAGCTGGCTGAAATGGCTCACGCTGTGGGCCAGGCCCACGAGGCCGATGACGGTCACGTCCTGACGCAGCGGCGTCAAGGGGATGGCAGCGGAGGGGATGGCGGCTGAACTCATGCAGGTCTCTTCACAGATGGCAGATGGCGGGGTACACGATCGTAGACCGCAAGCGTTCGACGGGTTTACGATAGACAGTCAAGTTCTATCGAGATCCAGCCAACCATGCCAGCGCGCTCTATTCAGCCCCCAACCCGCACCAGTGGCCGCACGCGAGATCGACAAAAGGATGACGGCCAGGCCACGCCGGCCGCGGCCCACCCGACCATCGGCCCGCTGACACCGCACCTCTATCAGCCCACCGTCGCGCGGCCGCTGCGTGCCAAACAGTTGCAGTTGAATGCCGAGACCGAGGTCGCGCAGCACAGCCATCCGTGGGCGCAGATCAGCCTGTCGACCACCGGCGTGATTCGTTTGACCGCCGCGCGAGGCACCTACATCGTTCCGCCTTCGCGGGCCTTGTGGATACCGGCCGGGGTGGCTCACGCGGTGAGCGTGCTGGAAGACGCCGACCTGCGCACGCTCTACCTTCATCAGCCACGCCATCGCTGCGGGCCCGGCGTGGCCGCTGATGAGTCGGGCCCTTGGCAACAGTGCCGTGTGCTGGAGGTTTCGGAGTTGCTGCGCGCGCTGGTGCTGGAGCTGAGCATCACGCCCGACCCTGCAGGCTCGGCCTTGCCAGCGCCGACGCTGCAACGCGAGAAGCGCCTGAGTGCACTGGTGCTCGATGAGCTGCGCCGTGCGCGGCCGGTGCGCCTGGGTGTCGACATGCCCATCGACAAGCGCCTTCGCAGCCTGTGCGAAGCGGTGCTGAATGACCCGACACGGCATGCCACGCTCGAAGGTTGGGCCCAGGACACCGGCGCCAGCCCGCGCACGGTGGCCCGCCTGTTTCGCCAGGAATTGAAGACCAGTTTCGTTCAATGGCGCCAGCAGGTTTTGCTTGCCAAAGCCCTGTCGATGGCAGCACAAAAGCATTCGATGGGGGCGATAGCCGCCGAGCTGGGTTATGCCAGCGCCAGCGCCTTCACCGCGATGGTGCGGCGATCGGTCGGTGCGCCACCAAGCCGCTTCTTTGCCTGAGCCCATGCCCTGTTGCAGGGCGGCTGCGACAGCCCGAAACACTCGCCAGACGAATCGTTTCAAAGATGGGGATGGTTTGCGTCGCACACGCCCCTAGACTGCGCGCCAGACCGCGTGCATTCGACGCGCGTGCCCCAGGGGGAACTGAATGTTGACGTCCTTGTTCGGAGATCTCCGAACCCCTCGCGAAGACAATCGCGATGAATCTTTCTTGGTTGAAGAACGCGACCGCGGCTTCAGCGCCACACCGTTGCTCGAACACGTTGACACCGAGGTCAATGCACGCGGCCAGATGGTCGATCGCCACCAGCGCGATTTGGTC
>CAHJWV010000252.1 GCA_903643055.1 Burkholderiales bacterium
CTCAGCGGCGCGTCGCTGTCTTCGTGGTCGAGCCGCCAGTTCCAGCCTTCTTCGCTGAGCAGCCGTTCGACGAAGGCAGCGTCGGTCTCGCGGTATTGGGTGGTGGTGCCGCGCACCGGGGCGGCGGCGATGGCCTGCGGGGACAGTTCGAAGCGGAAGTTGGCTTGCGGGTAGGCGCGCAGCACGGTGGTGACGATGTCGTCGGCGCGCTGGCCGAGGAAGACGCGGCTGTCGCGGCGCAGGCTCAGAAAATGGGTGAAGGCGGCGAGTTGCAGGCGATACCTTGCAAAGCCGCCGTCCGAGCCGAGTTGGGCGGCCCGCGTGACGTAGCCGTGCCAAGTGCGGTAGCGGCCCTCGGCAGTCAGCAGGCGCAGGCTCATCGGCTCGCCGAGCAGGGTTTTGAGTGGCAGGTGGGCGTCGGTGCTGAGGCAGTCGACCACGGCAAGCAGCGGGGTCAGCGGAATGTGCGGGGCGCGCTTATCTGCGGAGTTAGGTACTCCGAGGTGACCATGGCCGCTGGTGTCTTCGTTCCACTGGGCGCGCTCGACCAGCAGCGTGCCGCTGGGCAGGATGGTTTCCAGCTGCAGTAATCGGCGGTGCTGGCTGGTGAACAAGCCCCCGAGCGCCGCTCCGACCCGATCGATGATTGCACTCATTTTTGTTCTCCCTGGAAAAGAACAAATTTTTCCACTCAGCTCGGCATGTGTCTGTTGTTGTACATGCAGTTACATACCCCCGAAGTGGGGATGAACTCAGCCGTGATAAAGAGCGCCGTTGAGAAAAACCTTCAGTTCACCGGGGCTGAACGCGACCCACGCTTCATTGGTCGTCAGCGGCTGCGTCACGATGATGGCGACCCGGTCTTGCGGGGCCAGGATCTGCGCGAAATTGACGCTCATGTCTTCGTCCTGGAGCTTGGCGCTTTCAAACGGATGTTGGCGGATCAGGTAGTGCAAATGGGTCGAGCAGTGCGCCCACAGCGCATTGCCGTGACTCAGCATGAAATTGAAGGTGCCGTGCGCGGCAATCTGCGGCACCAGTTCAGTCAACGTGCGGCTCAGTTCATCGACCGACGGCAAGCTGGCATGCGCCTTGGCCAGCTCCTGCATCAGCCAGCAAAACGCACGCTCGCTGTCGGTATCACCCACCGGGCGAAAGGCCGCATGAAGCCTGGGCGTGAAGCCTTTCAGGTCGCCGTTGTGTGCAAACACCCAATAGCGCCCCCACAGCTCGCGCTGGAACGGGTGGGTATTTTCGAGCGCCACCCGCCCCTGCGTGGCCTTGCGGATGTGCGCAATGATGTTGCTGCTGCGGATCGGGTAGTGCCGCACCATCTCCGCCACCGGTGAGTTGCGCGCGCTTTGCGCATCCACGAACAGGCGCACGCCAGCGTCTTCGAAGAACGCGATGCCGAAGCCGTCTTTGTGTTCTTCAGCGCGGCGGGAAAAGCCGGTGAAGCTGAACATCAGGTCGGTGGGGATGTTGGCATTCATGCCGAGCAGTTGGCACATGGCGCGCTCCGCTATTCGGTGAACAGCCGGGCCATGCCCTTGAAGCTGATCAGGTTGCCAGGATTGCTGGTTTCGTTGAGCACGCCGCTCATGCGCTTGAGCAGACGCGGGCTCTTGCGGGCACGCCAGATCAGCAGGTCGATCAGCCAGGGATAAGCGTTCACGCGATGGGCGCGTTCGTACAGCTCGAAGCGCGGCTTGAGCGCCCGCAGGCTGGCTTCATAACGCGCACGCAACGCGTCATCGTCCAGCGCGGGCCGGGCGCCGAGCAGGGCCTCGGCGGCCAGCATGCCGGTCTCGAGTGCCTTGCCGATGCCTTCACCGGTGAACGAATAGGTGCTGCCAGCAGCTTCGCCCGCCACCAGCAGGCCGGGCCGCGAGAACTGGGCGCCGTCGAGCGTGCAGCGCAATGGCGCACCTTTCAGGCCGCCCTGAATCACGCCGCCGGCCATCAGCGCTCGGGCAGGTGCATAGAACTCGCAGAACGCATCGAAGACTTGCCGCAGGTTGACCTTGCCCTGCATTGCACTGCGGCCTGAGGCGTCCGGCCGATGGCTGTTGCCGACGCCCGCGCCGATGTTGAAGACGCCATCGCCGCACGGAAAGATCCAGCCGTAGCCCGGCCGGATCTCGCGATGCCAGACCACTTCCAGCTCGGTGATGCGGCCCACCATCGCTACATTTTTCACATATGCACGCAGCGCAACGCCGGTCGGCGCCTGACGCTCACACAGGCCGGCAGCCACCAAGGCTTGCGGCACGGCACCCGTGGCCAGCACGACCCATTTGGCGTGGATGTCGCGCCGGGCGCCTTCATGCGACAGGCTCGCGCCGACGACGCGCTGCTGCGCATCCAGCAAAGGTGCCTCGAAATGGGCAGGGGCGAACATGCGCGCGCCCGCACGCACGGCCGCCCGGCAAACGATGTCGTCGAGCCGGCGCCGTGGCAGCACCGCCAGCGTTCCGGGAACGTCGATGCGCCCGCCGCGCGGGCCGATACAGCCGATGTGGCCCGCCGCCTGCGCCTGGGCCAACACCTCCTCGATCACCCCCAGGCGGGCCAGCGCGGCATGCGCATCGGGAATCAAGGCGTCGCCGCAGGTCTTGTCGCGCGGGAAGCTGCGCTGATCGACCAGCACCACGTCGACGCCGCCTCGCGCCAGCACCTGCGCTGCCGCTGAACCGGCCGGCCCGGCGCCGACGACGAGCACGTCGCAACGCTCGGGCAATTGTTCGAAAGGCAGGTTCATGAAGGCTTGGTTATGGGCGGTATGGCAACAGCAGGCAAATGGTAGGCCACCGCGCAAGGCGACAGGTACCGGCTGCACTTTCAATGCAGCAAAGCAACGAAGGCGCAGTGAGCGCTCGTGATTTCAGATGCCGGGTCTGAGTGGGGAAGCGTCAAACGAGATCGGGCAAACCAGATCGAGCAAACGAAAGGGGTCAAACGAGATCCCCCGGCTGCGATTCGCTGCGCGCTGCACTGCTTGTGGCAGGCGGCCCCATGCGCCAACCCGCAACCACCGCCAGCGCGCTGATCGTGCCCAGCATCAGAAAAGTTTCGTGGAAGGCGCGCAGCGGCTCGCTCACATGCACCTGCAGCCGCCACTCCAGCACGATGCCAGCCAGGCTGACGCCGACCGCACCGCCCAGTTGCCGCAGGAAGTTGATGGTGCTCGACCCATGCGAGATCTGGTTCATCGGCAGGCTGCGCACCGAGCCGATGTTGAGCGACGGCAGGATCACGCCCAGGCCGATGCGGCCGATGATGGCAAAACCGGTGATCACTGCGAGCGGCGTGGTCGTCCCCACCCAGGCCATTAACCAGAAGCTGGCAGCCAGCAACAGCACGCCGCCCGCCACCAGGCGATTGAATGGCACGTGATCGGCCAGGCGCCCGCTGATCGGAATGGCAAACGCCAGCACGATGCCGGCCGGCAGCAGCACCGCGCCGGCCTGCGATGGTGGCAGCTTCAGCGCGATCTGCATGAACACCGGCACCAGGTAGGTCGAGCCGAACAAGGCCATGCCGTAGATGAACGCCACCCAGCTGCCCATGTTGAACGAGCGCAGCCGGAACAGCTCGAAGACCATCAACG
>CAHJWV010000253.1 GCA_903643055.1 Burkholderiales bacterium
CCCCGTTGCGCCGAGCTCGCGGATTCAGAGATGCCGAAGATCGATGAACTCAGGGAGCAGAGCCAAGCCGGCTCGCGGAGGCACCTGGATTCGACCTTGCCGATCAAACTCTGCGCGATCGGAACTGCTCAGTGCGCCGAATCCCGCAAGGTAATCAACGCCGGAGCCGATGAGCCCGTCACCACACGGCGCCCCACTTCAACGTCCAGCTGACCGACGCGGCCTGCGGACGGCGCACGCACCTGGGTTTCGTCGAGCTGCGTTTGTGCCGCCCGAACCTCGGCCTGCGCCGCGCGAACACGTGCCTGGGCTTCGCGCTGCGCTTGCACCCGATCGTCGTTCAGCCGCCGCGAGGCACCACGCTCTTCCCAGATCGGCGAAGCCTGCTGAGGCGTGGCCATCACCGCGGCTTGCGCGCGCGCCGCGGCCAAGCCTGCCTGCGCACGCGCGAGCTGATCGGCGTAAGGCGAGGGGTCGATGGCCAGCAGCAGGTCACCGCGTTCAACGAGCGCCCCTTCGCTGACCCACACCGTCTTGACCGTACCGGCCACCCGAGGTCGCACCCCCACCCCGTTGATCGCGTCAGCCTGCGTGATCACAGGCAACTCACCGGCAAAGCTCGGCTGCACTGCAAGCAGCGCCGAAGCAACTGCAGCAGCGGCCGTCAATGCGGTCAACGCAGCGCCACGTTGGGACCTGGAAGAAAAAGGAAGGCGATATCTCATGGCGGTCTCACTCTGTCACTTGGCCGCCCGAAACAAGCGGCCCATCGGATAAGAGAACTTTAAGCAGCACACCGCTTCAGATAAAGCGCCTTGGCATCAACTCGCAATTGCGTTTCCAAGAACAATCAGCACCCTTGAAATTCCGCCAACAGGTGCTGGCGCCGTCGGCCGCTGCACCCGATCGCCAAGTCGCCCGCATGCGACACGCGTCCCGCGCCAGACAGACGCCGCGCATCTGACGCATTAGAGTCGCGCGCCCTCGGCCGCGCGTGCCATCGCCCGCCTCCCGTCGGAGATCGTTCGCCCTATGCCACATACTCACTCTTTGCGAGATCGACATGACCATTGCCCTTTTGATCATCGACGTACAACGAGGATTGTTTGATGCCGACCCGCGGCCGGATGACGCGGACGCCGTCATCGATCGCATCAACGACTTGGCCACTCGCGCGCGCCGTGCCGATGTGCCGGTCGTTTTCATTCAGCACGAAGCGGCCGGTGACCTGTTGAAGTTCGGCAGCGACAGCTGGCACCTTGAACGGCGGCTACAGGTCCAGACCGGCGACCACCGCGTGCGCAAGACCACGCCTGACTCCTTTTTGCGCACCAACCTCGGCGACCTGCTGGCCGGCCAAGGCGCCACGTCGCTGGTGATCTGCGGCTATGCCACCGAGTTCTGCATCGACACCACCACCCGCCGCGCCGCCGCGCTGGGCTTCGACGTGGTGCTGGCCGCCGACGCGCACACCACCCACGACAAACCCCATGCGCCTGCGGCGTTCATTCGCACTCACCACACGGTGACGCTGCCGCATTTGACGAGCTTTGGTCGACGGATCGAAGCGGTTGCATCGGCCGACATTCGTTTTTCTGCCTGACCCATGCCCTCCCCCGCTGCCGCGTTTTTCCGATCTCCTTCAACGCCCATGACTAGGCTCAAACCTCGGCTCCAACGCGCTGTCGTAGCCAGGCATCGCAGCGCCGTGGGCTTGGCGTTTGTCACTTTGCTGCTGCAGGCCTGTGTCTTCGTGCCGCGCACGCGGAGCGTCTACAACGAAGCCTGCAGGGTCTACACGCAGCAGATGAGCCTGACGGTCGAAGAAGTCGGCTCGCTGGGCGGTTGCTCGAACAACGGTTGCCTTGGCCTGCTGGTCGCCGCCGGGGTGATTTCGGCGGCCAGTGCCGTGGTCTCGGGCAGCATCGTCATCGCAGGCAACGTGGCGTACTGGCTGGAAGAACGGGGCCGCTGCAATCCCGATGACCCGTTGCCGGAGGTGCGGCCCCTGGTGCGCTGACGCGGTTTGGCGGCTTGTGGCTTCCGCTCAACATGAGGCCGAAGGTTCGGCGCTCTCAGACATGAGGCCGAAGGTTCGGCGCTCCTCAGGCACGAGGCCGAAGGTTCGGCGCTCCTCAGACACGAGGCCGAAGGTTCGGCCTCGTACGATCAGTTCGCTGTGTGCAAGCCAAGGCCGTCGAAGTTGTCGACGTCGAACACATTCCACTCGATGCTGATGTCCCACGGCGCGGGCGCTGCCGGCGGCACGCTGCCATGCACGATGCCGGGCTTGCGCCGCAAGGTCTTGTTGGCGGTACTGTAGGCCTCGCCCGTGGTCCAGGCGCCGCTGGGCCTGAAGCCGGCCTGCCCGATGGCATCGATCACGGTACCCAACTTCTCCAGCGTGACCGCGTCATCGCCATTGAAATTGGTCGCGTTGCTGATCAATGCTCCCGGAAGGGCCTTGCTCTGGGTGAAGTCCTTGTTCAGCAGCACCAGCACACCGCCTGCCGGCAAGGTGCCGGTCAATGACTGAGTTATGCCAGCCGTCACCGAACCGTTCGAATACAGCTTCACGGCATAGGCGCTGAGGTCGACATCGGCACCCGTCGGGTTGTAGATTTCCAGCGCCTTGTTGCTGGCCGTGCCTTCGGTGTATTCACTGAAAAAGAGTTCGGTGGTGCCGCCGGTGGGCGGCGGCGCGCTGATGGTCACGGTCGCACTGCGCTGCGCATTCGCACCGGCCGCATCGGTCAAGCGGAGCACCAGCGCGTAGTTGCCCGCCGCGGCATAGGTGTGGTTGGCTGCCGTCGCCGTGACTGCGAGCGCCTCTTGGATGCCATCGCCCCAATCGATGCTCAACGTGCTGCCGTCGACCGCGGCAATGCCCGTCACCGAGACCGCAGCGCCCGAAGTCCCCGTGGTCGGCAAAGTCGCTGACAAGGTCGGCAGGCTGAACACCGTGTCCGCATGCAGCGTCAGGCCGACCAGCACCGGGTCGTGGTCTGACGAGCGGTAAGGCGTGGCGGCATAGCGGTCGTCTTTCCTGTCTTCAAGGTTGTAGTCGAGTGCGTTCGGCTCATCGGCATTGATGTGCCATACCGTGATGCCGCTGACTTGCGAGGCCAGGCTGGAGCTGGCCATTGCGTGGTCGAGCACGCCTGATTCGCCATCGAACACATAGCTGTAGCGCTCGGCGGGTGGCAAGCGCCGGATCAGCTCTTCATGGCCGGCGGCTTCCAGGATCTTGATCGGGTCTTCGTTCAGGTAAGAGTTGAAGTCACCGACCATCAGCACGTCGGCTTCGCCGGAACTGGTGCGCAAGCCGTCGACCCAGTTGACGAGCGCCGTCGCCTGCGCGGTGCGCGAGACATTCCAGCAGCCCTGACCCTGGTCTTGGTCGGGGTTGCCGACACCTGACGGGCACGAGCCCTTGCTCTTCAGGTGATTGACGATCATCCAGAAGCCACCGTGGTTGTCGAGCGCGGCAAAGCGCTGGGCCAGCGGCGGGCGCAGGCCGGTGGCGACGCTGAACCCAGGGCCGGTCGGAACCACCGGGTTGCCCAGCGGCTTGACCCGCGAGGGCTTGTAGATCGCCGACACCTTGATCTCGTCAGTGCCTGGCTTTCCACTGTCGATGAAGGCATAAGTGCCAACGCCCAGCTTGGCGTTGACGCCCTCCACGAGATCGGCCACGGCCAAAACGCCGTTGTTCTCAATCTCCATCAGGCCCAGCACATCGGCGTTCAGGCCGACGATGGCGGCGACGAGCTTGTCGCGCTGGCGGGTGAACTCTTGCGGGCTGTTGGCGCCGCGCAGCGTCAGGCTGGTGAAGTAGTTCAGCACATTGAGGCTGCCGGCGCGCAGCGTGCCGCCCACCTCGGCGGGCGCCACCGGGCGCGGGTTGGCCTGCGTGAACAGCGGCGCGTCGACCGGGTGGATGCGATAAGCATCGGCTCCCCAAGTCACCACTCCGCGCAATCCGGCCAGCGTGTCACCGACACGGCGCGTGCCTTCGATGCCCGCGGCGGACAGATAAGGAATGGTGGCGGGATAAGCCGCCGTTGCGCCATCGTCAAGCATGATGCTGGCCAACGCATTGGCCGCGACGATCTGCTCGCGCGGCGCATCGCTCGGGTGATTGTTCGGCTGAAACAGCCGGCCGCCGGCCGACAGTTTCAGCTCGCCATATTGGCCGAGCTTGTGCACCTCGGTGACAGTCAAAGGCTGCTGGAATTCGACCAGCATGCCTTCGACCGCTTCCAGCTCGGTGGCACTCGCCAACGGCAGCTTCAGCAGCTTCGGTGCAATGGCCGGGCCCTTGCCGCACACGCTCAACTGCGTGATCTCGCTCAGCTCGGTCAGGCGCTCGGCCGACGCACTGCCGCTCTTGTACTCGGCCACCTTACCGCTCGCCTGCACGTAGTCACCCACGCTGATCGGCGCAGCGCCCGGCGCATAGATGAACAGGCCTTCCGAAGTCAGCGGGTCGGCGTCCGCCACCGGCTGCTGAATGAAGAATCCCTTCAGCTGCGCATCGGCCTGGAAGTTCGCCGTCACGACGCCCCGCACCGTGACCATCGCGTCGACCAGCGGGCTCAGGCTGCCCGTGCCCTGCACGGCCGTGATGTCATGCAGCGGGTTGGGCGCTGCCACGCAGCCCGGCAGGCTCAGGGTTGGCGGCAAGACGGGTGGCGTGACGGGCGGCGTGGCCGTGCCGTCATCCGAGCCGCCCCCACAGGCAGCCATCAGTATCGACAGCAGCAAGACAGAGGTGGAACGCAGCGCGAATGCAGGCTTGGTGGAAATCATGGTCGTGAGGGCAGAGCTTCGTGAAGTGACGGGCGTGGATGGAAAACGCGATCAGGGATAGCTCAAGCTCAGCGTATAGGGCTGCGTCGTGCTGCTGCCCGAATACGAGATCACCTTGATGTAGACCGTCTGCGCGCTCGAACCGTTTTGGTAGATCAACGATTCGTCGCTGGTGTTGCTCTCGGACGATTTTAAGGTCGTGCCGCTCGCATTCACCAGGAACAGGTCATAGTCATTGGCCGCCGGCCCGACCATGTCGATGCGCAGCGCTTTGTTGGCCGGCAGGATGAGCTTGAAGAAATCCTTGTCGGAGGCGCTGCCGATGGTGCCGGTGGTGGTGGTCTGGCTGGCCGACACGCTGTTCGCCGTGGCCACCGTGCCATTCGATTCGGTCTCGGTGAAACCGGCACCTGCGTTGCTGATGCTGAAGCTTACCGCCGAGGACGCACCGCTGTTACCGGCCGCGTCATAGGCACGCGCCACCAGGCTGTGCGTGCCATTGGTCAAGGTGGTCGAGTCAAAAGCCAATGAATACGGTGCCGAGCTGTCGCTGCCCTTCACGACGCTGTCGATCAGGAAGTCAACGCGTGACACACCCACGTTATCGCTCGCAGTGGCCGACAAGATGATGGTGCCGCCATTGCCCGACTCGCTGACCGTCGCCGTCGGCGAGGTGGTGTCGGAGCCGTCGTCGCCGCCGTTGTCACCACCACCTCCATTGCCTGACCCCTGGTTCACCCACACCGGGGCCGACCAGAGGATCTTGCCGTCATCCTGCGTGACCTTGGCGTAATAGAAATGGTTGCCGGTCGATGGCGTGATCGTCGTGCTCGCGCTGCTGGCCAAGGTCGATACCGTGCCGTTGCGGCCTGGCACGCCTTCGAAGATCTGCACCGTCGCCGCGCTGTGACCGCTGCTGTTGGCGTAGTTTGCCTTCAGCGCCAGCGAGCCGGAGTTGCTGAAGCGCTCGCCCATCACGTGGCCGTTGGCGGTCAGCACCAGCTGCGAGTTCTTGTCCATCGTGGCAAAGGTGCGGCGGGCTTTCAATGCAGCCAGGAAGCTGCTCTTGTTCCAGGCGGTGCCTGACGGAATCAGCACTGCCGTCCGGTTGGTGTACGACTTGCCCCAGTTCGCGCAGTGGTTGTCCTGGTTGCTGGCCGGGGCCACGTGGAAGCCGCGCTCCAGCATCTTCTTGTAGGCGCCTTCGTAGTTGCTGCGTCCGGCCTCGGTCTCGTTGGTGTTGGACGAGAACGCCGAGGTGTTGAGGATTTCGGCCAGCACCATGACTTCGTCGCCATCGGCGCTGTAGCCCAGGTCGGTGCCATTGACCGCAAACTGGCCGCTGGAGTCGGGGTGATTGAACTGGCCGATCAAGCCTTGCTGACGCATCACCGAATACAGCGCGGCGTAATCGCTCTTGGCCACATAGCGGTCACCGAACAGTTGATTGCTGTTGTTGTATTCCCAGCTGAACAGCTCGTTGCTGTTGAAGATAGATCGGAAGAGCACACGTCTGAACTCCAGTCACTAGCTTATCTCGTAT
>CAHJWV010000254.1 GCA_903643055.1 Burkholderiales bacterium
CGCTTTTCGGCGCTGCGGCAACGGCTCAAACGCAAACGACGCAGGCGCGCGCTGGCGACTACATCGTGGCCATCGTCAACCAGGAGCTGGTGACGGCGGCGGAGCTGCAGCTGCGCATTTCGCAGGTCAAGCAGCAGGCCAAGCGCGGTAGCACCAAGCTGCCGCCGGACGATGAGTTGCGCACTCAACTGCTGGACGCCTTGATCGATGAGCGGGTGCTGGTCACCAACGCACGCGACAGCGGCCAGCGCGTCGATGACGCCGAACTGGAGCGCGCCGTGGCCAATGTGGCGGCGCAGAACCAGCTGACGGCCGATCAGCTGCGCGAGCGCCTGGCCCGCGAAGGCATGGACTACCCGCGCTTTCGCAGCAACGTGCGTGATCAGTTGATGGTCGAGCGTACGCGTGAGCGTGAAGTGCAGAGCCGCATCAAGATCACCGACAGCGAGATTGACACGTTTGTCGAGAAGCAGCGCGCCGAGGCCGGCATGGCCACGCAATACAACATTGCGCAGATCCTGGTCGGCGTGCCCGAAGGCGCGAGCGAAGCTGTGGTGGCCGAGCGCCGTGCGAAGGCCGAGGCGGCCTTCAACCGCGTTCGTGCGGGGCAGGCGTTTGAGGTCGTGGCCAGCCAGGTGTCGGAAGATTCGAACAAGACCAAAGGCGGCGAGATCGGTTTTCGCCCTGCCGATCGTTTGCCGGATCTGTTTGTCGCTGCCGTGCGGCCGCTAAAGGCGGGCGAGGTGTCGCCCGAGTTGCTGCGCACCGGCGCCGGCTTTCACGTGCTGAAGCTGCTCGATCGCAACGACACCAGCGCGCTGTCGATCACGCAGACGCGCGCGCGCCATGTGCTGCTGCGCCTTTCGGCTCAGCTGACCCAGGAAGCTGCGGTGCGCCGCTTGCAAGAGCTGAAGCGCCAGATCACCGCCGGCACCCGCACCTTCGAGCAGGTGGCGCGTGACAACTCGGAAGACGGCAGCGCATCGCAAGGCGGTGACCTCGGCTGGTCGTCGCCGGGCAGCCTGGTGCCTGAATTCGAAGATGCGATGAATGCCTTGCCGATCAATGGTTTGTCAGACCCGGTGGTCTCGCGCTTCGGCGTGCATTTGATCCAGGTCATCGAGCGCCGCAAGACCGCGCTCGATGCCAAGCAACAGCGCGATCAGGCCCGCACGGCGCTGCGCGAGCAGAAGTTTGACGCGGCCTATGACGACTGGCTGAAGGAGTTGCGCTCGCGCGCCTACATCGAGATGCGCGAGCCTCCGCAGTAAGCGGGCCCCTGCGTGAAGCACATTGCGAGAAAGCGCTTCGGCCAGCATTTCCTGTCCGATGGCGCAGTGATCGGCGCGATCGTCGATGCGATCAATCCGCAGCCCGGCCAGGCGCTGGTCGAGATCGGGCCGGGCCTCGGCGCGATGACCAATCCGCTGGTCGAGCGCAGCGAGCGCCTGACGGTGATCGAACTCGATCGCGATCTGGCGGCGCGGCTGCGCAAGCGCAGCGAGCTGGAGGTGGTGGAGTCCGACGTGCTGAAGGTCGACTTCGTTGCGTTGGCCGCGCAGGCCGGGCAAAAGCTGCGCGTGGTCGGCAACCTGCCGTACAACATCTCGACGCCGATCCTCTTTCATCTGCTGGAGGCGGTTGATCAGGTGGTCGACCAGCACTTCATGCTGCAAAAGGAAGTCGTCGACCGCATGGCCGCAGTGCCGGGCAACAAGGACTATGGCCGGCTGTCGGTGATGCTGCAGTGGCGCTACGACATCGAGTCGGTGGTCGATGTCGGGCCGGAGGCTTTTGATCCGCCACCGCGGGTGGATTCGGCGGTGGTGCGCATGCAGCCCTTGCCGGCCCACGCCGGCATCGATGCCGGTTTACTTGGCGAATTGGTGACGGTGGCGTTCTCGCAGCGCCGCAAGATCCTGCGCAACACGCTGGGGCGCTGGCTCGACGAGCGCGCGTTCGGCGGTGATTTCGACGTGCAGCGACGTGCCGAAGAAGTGCCGGTCAGCGAATACCTGAGCCTCGTGCGCGCACTGTCTTCACCGGCGGCGTAACGCCTGGCTGGCGTTGGCTGCGCTGAACGGCCGCGCGCGATCACTGCCTGCTGCCCACGGTGTCTTGTGCACTGGAACTGAGTTTGCGTGAGGCAGTCCAACTGCCACAATCGCCACGCAATCTTCGACGCCCATGACCTCGCTTCGCTCCTTCTGGCCCACCGGCCTGCCTTTGCGCAGGTGGGGCCGAAGCATGCTGCTGGCGTTGTGGATGGTGCTGGTTCAGCAAGGTGCGTTGCTGCATGAGCTGAGCCATTACACGTCGCCTGATGCGCAGACCGAGCTTGGCCACAAGAAGCATGTCGCGGCCGGCGCATGCGCGCTCTGCCTGAGCTTTGCGCAGGTCAACAGCGGTGCGGCGTCCGCGCTCGTACCGACGGCGCTGCGGGCCGATGTCGCTTTCCATTGGGAGCCGGCTTCGCCGGTTCACCCGCGCGCGGCTGCCGTGCCGGCGCAGCGCAGCCGCGGCCCGCCAAGCTTTTGCTGAGCCCTCGCTGAAGCTGGGCTTTCGCTGGCGTGATGCCGCGCAAGCCGCCCTTGTCTCGTTCAGTGCCAACCCGCGTTGGGATGCAGCCCGCCATGGCGGAGCCTCGACATCGCCTGTGAGTGCGTGGCCGGCCTGAGCCCATTTCCTGGAGTTCATCTGATGACCACCCAGACCCAGCTCGCTTGCGCGCTGCTTTTGATGACGGGCGCCATCGCGCACGCCGCCGAGGCGGCCCATGTGCATGGTGTTGCGCGGCTCGATGTCGCGGTCGAGTCGACGAAGCTGACGATCCAGCTCGAGTCGCCACTCGACAATCTTGTCGGCTTCGAGCGCGCGCCGCGCACCGATGCCGAACGCGCCCTCGTGAACACGGCGGTCGCCAGGCTGAAAGCCGCCGATGCGATGTTCAAGATCGACCCTGCCGGGCAATGCAAGCTCACGAAGGTCGATCTGGCCTCGGCTGCACTGAAGCTCGGGACGCCCGATCCGGAAGAAGTCAAAGCCGGCCACGCCGACATCGACGGCAGCTTCGAGTTCGATTGCGCTGACGCCGCCAAGGCCCGCTTTGTCGATGTCGACCTGTTCAGCTTTCCGCATTTGCAGCGCCTGGAGATTCAAGCCGCCACACCGCCCGGCCAGTTCAAGCAAAGCCTGAAGCGCCCGGCCCAACGCGTGGCCCAGCGCGTGGTGTTGACGAAATGAGGGCGGCCCGATGATCGACCTCATGAATGTGCGCTTTCGCTGGCCCGGCGCGGCTCACGATGGCATTGCCATCGACGCCATCACCGTGGCCACCGGGAGCAGCCTGTTTCTGCATGGGCCGAGCGGTAGCGGCAAAAGCACCTTGCTCGGTTTGCTGGCGGGCGTGCTGATGCCGCAACAAGGCGAGGTGCGATTGCTCGGCACGGCGTGGTCGGCGATGTCGAGCGCACGCCGCGATGCGTTCCGGGCCGATCACGTCGGCTACATCTTTCAGCAGTTCAACCTGCTGCCTTACCTGAGCGTCATCGACAACGTGCTGCTGCCCTGCCGTTTTTCGTTGCTGCGCCGCCAGCGCGCCGCGGCAGATGGCTCGCCGGTGGCCAGCGCGCAGCGCTTGCTCGGGCAGGTGGGCCTGAGCGAATCGCTGTGGGCGCGGCCTGCCGCGCAGTTGTCGGTCGGCCAGCAGCAGCGGGTGGCTGCAGCGCGGGCGCTGATCGGCCGGCCGGAGGTGGTGATTGCCGACGAGCCGACCTCCGCGCTCGACGCGGCGCTGCGCGATGGCTTCATGGACTTGCTGCTCGGCCAATGCCACGCCAGCGGCAGCACGCTGGTGTTCGTCAGCCACGACGAGCGCCTGGCCTCGCGCTTCGAACGCCGGCTGTCGCTGCCGGACATCAACGGCAGCGCTGTGGTGCTTGAAGAGCCGGCCGAGGAGGTGACGCGATGAGCGCCTTGTTGATGCTGGCCGTGCGCAGCGCCTGGAACCGGCGCTTTGTGCTGTCGCTGGTGGTGCTGTCGATCGCGCTGTCGACCTTTCTGCTATTGGGCATCGAGCGCATCCGCAGCGATGTGCGAGAGAACTTTTCCGAATCGGTGTCAGGCACCGACCTGATCGTCGGCGCGCGCACCGGCGCGGTTCAGCTGCTGCTGTATTCGGTGTTCCGCATTGGCAGCGCCACCAACAACATCCGCTGGAGCAGCGTGCAAGCGATCAGCCAGCATCGCGCTGTGGCCTGGGTGGTGCCGATCTCGCTCGGCGATTCGCACCGCGGCTTTCCGGTGGTCGGCACCTCGCAGGCCTACTTCGAGCACTTCCAATACGGCGGCCATCAGCACCTGCAGGTCGCGCAGGGCACGCCCTTCAGCGCGGTGTTTGACACCGTGATCGGCGCCGAGGTTGCCAGGCGCCTGGGCTATCGCCTGGGCGACCCCATCGTGCTCAGCCATGGCGATGGCGCTTTTGCTGCGAATGACCATGCCGACAAGCCCTTCACTGTCGTCGGCATTCTTCAGCCGACCGGCACGCCGGTGGATCGCTCGGTGCACATCAGCCTGGAGGCGATGGAGGCGATTCACCTCGACTGGGTGGCTGGCGCGCCGATGCCCGGCCATGCGGTGCCGGCCGATCAGGTGGCCGGCCACGACCTGACCCCGAAGAACGTGACGGCGGTGCTGATGGGGCTGAAGAGCCGCGCGGCGGTGTTCTCGGTGCAGCGCTCGATCGCTGAATTCAGCGGCGAACCCTTGCTGGCCATCCTGCCCGGCGTCGCGCTCGATGAGCTGTGGGAGGTGGTCGGCGCGGGCGAGAAGGGTTTGCTCGCGATGAGTGCGCTGGTCTCGATGGTCAGCTTGGCGGGCCTGGTGGCGGTGATCCTGGCCGGGCTGAACGAGCGGCGGCGCGAGCTGTCGATCCTGCGCGCGGTGGGCGCCGGGCCGAGGCAGGTGATGTTGCTGCTGGCGGTCGAGGGTGGGCTGATCACCGTCAGTGGCGTGGTGCTCGGTGCCTTGGCCAGCACGGTGGCGGTGGCCTTGCTCGGTGGCTGGTTCGAGGCGCAAGTCGGCGTGGCGCTGCATCTGACCTGGCCGGGTGAGACGGAAGGGCTGCTGCTGGCGGCAGTGTTGGTCAGCGGCTGGCTGGCCAGCCTGATTCCCGGCTATCGGGCGTACCGCCTGTCGCTGGTCGATGGCTTGTCGCCGAGGGTTTGAGCGATGAACAAACCACGCCTTTTCCTGGCCGCAGCCATCGCGGTGGCGGCTGTGGCCTATGCGCTCGGGCGCAGTGGCTGGCTGACGAATGCGCCTGCAGTGCCGGTCGACTTCAAAGAGATTGCCTTGCAGGCGTTGTCGCCGTCCGACTGGGACCCGATCCAGCGCTTCCAGCAGAGCAACCGCGGTGCGCTCGATGACGGCGACCCCAACACCCAGCGCCTGATGCGCGCGATCTGGGACAACGCGCCGACCATCGAAGCGCTCGATGGCGCCGCCGTCAAGCTGGCGGGTTATGTCGTGCCGCTCGAAGAAGCACAGGGCGCGATGAGCGAGTTTCTGCTGGTGCCGTATTTCGGCGCCTGCCTGCACAGCCCGCCGCCGCCCGCGAATCAGATCGTCCACGTCGCGGCGCACACGCCGATCAAAGGCCTGCGCGCGATGGACGTCGTGTGGGTCAGCGGCACGCTGAAAACCGGCCGGATGGACTCGTCGATGGGCATAAGCGGCTACCGCCTGGATGCGATCCAGGTCGATGCCTATGTCAAAAAAATTGTCAATCGAGAAGCACCGCGCGGCAACTCGCCGACACCCGGTCCTCTTCTTCAGGAGCCTGTGCAATGAACGCCACCCCGATCCGCAAATTCATCTGGTCCGTACCGCTGTTGCTTGCGCTGAGCCTGATGGCCGGCGCAAGCCTTGCGGCCGAGCCGGCAGCACGCGCTGCTTCGTCACCTGCCGCATCGAAAGCCACGCCGAGGGAAATCAAATGGGAAGCGCTGATTCCCAAGGGCTGGGACCCGCAGAAGGAGATGCCGGCCGAGCAACCGGGCATCCTGATCGACGGCAGCCCGGGCACCTTGCAGTTGATGCGCGACATGCGAGAGGTGTGGGACAAGGCGCCGACCAACGACGAGCTGGCCGGGCAATCGATCAAGCTGCCGGGCTACGTGGTGCCACTGGAAGAAACCAAGCGCGGCCTCACCGAATTCCTGCTGGTGCCTTACTTCGGCGCCTGCATCCACACCCCGCCGCCGCCCGCGAATCAGATCGTGCATGTGGTCGTCGCCAAGCCGGTGAAAGGCTTTGCGTCGATGGACACCGTCTGGGTCAGCGGCACCTTGTCTTTGTCGCGCCAGGATTCGGCGATGGGCGTGAGCGGCTACAAGATCGACGCGGCGCAGGTCAGCCGCTACCTGCCGTCGTCGAGGTAGGTGGCGTTGGCGGCCTTGTCGCTTCTCGGCCGCATCCTGTTCTGTGGGGATGAATGCCGGTGGTGATGCGATGGTGCGTGCCGGCTATGCGAAAGTCATGGCTCTGTCGTCACAAGGACATCCTTTGGATTCGAGCTTGACCGTTTCATCGCTGAACCCACTTTCGCCAGTGAACCCCGCTGCGACCCCGCTGGGCGCTGCTACCGATCTGCCGCTGCCGGCTGACTTTCCGCTCAGGCTGACGGCCGATCAGGTTCAGCAGGTCCAAAGCCAGCTGGCCGGGCGCAGCCTGGCTGCGGCTTCTCAATTGGAGATGGCCAAGATTGGTAGCGAAGCCGAGGCCCAGTTGCACCGCACGCTGGGCAGCTTTCTCGACAAGATCGAAAAGGGCGAGCAGCCGAAGATCTTCACGCTGGTGACGCGGCTGAGCGAGGCCGTTGACGAGCAACGCCTGCCGGCGCTCGCCGACGAGATCCTGAATGCCCAGCCGACGCTGATGCAAAAGCTCTCCGGCTTCTTCAACAAGAAGTCGATGGCGCGTGCGCTGCAGCGGGCCTATGAAGAGCTTCGCCTGCGCGCGGCCGGCAAGACCAAGACCTTGAACGACTTGATCAAGGTGATGGAAAAGGAACTGGAGCAGGAGCAGCGGCGGCTCGAAGGCGAGTTGCGCACGCAAGAGCAGCTGAAGGAAAGCTACCGCGAGCATTTCGTGACGCTGGGCGTGGTCGTCGCCTTCATGAGCTGCTGGCTCGTGCAGTCGCGCGCGGAGGTACAGCAGGCGATCGATGGCGGTGCCGACGCGACCACGGTGCGCCTGCTCAACGACAAGCTGCAAGCGCTGGAAAGCCGCACGCTGGCGCTGGAGAACACGCTGACGCGCCTGCCGTCCGATCAACTGACGATCCGCATGCTGGAGAACGCCGGCATCGCGACGCTGCAGGAAGCCACGACCACCGCTGCCGGCCGTTTCGCCAGCATCAAGATGACCTTGCTGACGATTCACGGTGCGCTTGTGACGCAAGGCGTGCAGCGCCTGGCGGAGCAAGGTGCGGCACTGGACGCCAACCTGCTGGCGGTGCGCGCGGCCTTGATGAAAGAGGTCGTCACCCAGGCTGCCAACGCGCCGGGCGACAACCGGCTGGCCGAGGCCCAGGCGCTGAAGAAGATCGTTGCTGAAACGCGCGAGCTGGTCGGCATCGTCGACCGGGCTGCGCAATCGAATCAGGAGAAGTTCGCCGCGGCCCGTGCCATCACCGGCCAAGCCCGCCAGGAGCTGGCCGAACTGGGCGCATCGATTCGGCCCGATCTGCCGCCGCAGCGCTGACCTTGTCTCGCTGATGCAGCCGCGCCGATGCCACCACTGAGACGCGCATTGCCATTCACCACATCCGGAGGGACGCACGACACCATGACCAGCCTGGTTCTGAATCTGACCAAGCCCGGCGAGCAGGCTTCGAAGCTGCAGCTGAATCTGAACAAGAACGAAATCTTCACCGTGAAGCTGTCCTGGGACGAGAAGTCGAGCCAGGGCCAGACCGATCTCGACCTGCATGCCATCGTCGGCGTCAACACCGGCAGTGGCGCGAAAGCCGGAGCTTTCGAAGACATCCTCAGCACCTACAACGTGCGGCGCAAGGTCGGCGGGCAGGAAGTCGGCGTGCTCGACAAGAAGGCCGATGGCAGCTTCGAGATCCACGGCGGCGCGCTGGTGCACAGCCCGGACGCGCAAGACGGTCGGCTCGATGGCGATGACGAATGGATTCGCATCGACCCGGCCAAGCTGAGCACGCCGGCCAGCGGCCACCTGGAAATCCCGCTGGTCGCGATGCTTCATGGCGCCTCGGCCTCGCGCAAGTTCCGCGATGTCAAGAACGCGCGTGTCACGGTGGTCAATTCCCTGGGCCGCGAGTTGATGAGCGCGACGCTGTCGGACCAGTTCGCTGAATTCATCGGCGTGCAGATGGGCTCGATCCTGATCGATGCGGCCGGCAAGGCGAGCTTTGCTTCGGTCGGTGTCGGCTTCGATGGCGATTTCAACAGCGTGCTCGGGCATTTCTCCTGATGGCCTGCGCCGTTTCGGGATCGCGGGTTGGCGGCTGACATCGATGGACGAAGTGCCAACGTGACGATGCGCCCGACGATCATCGGCAGTGGAAAGCCGGTGGCTGAGCCGTCTGCCGAGCCGCAAGTACCCTTGCGCCCGACCGTCATCGGCGCGGGCCCGGTGCCTGCTGGCGCAAGCCCGGCTGTGCCGCTGCAGCCGTCAGCGATGGCGACAACCGGCGCGGGGCTGGCAAGGGTCTTGGCGCCCGACGCGATGGTGCTTCCCGCGCAAGCCGCTCGGCCCACAGTGCCGGCGCCATCGTCAGAAGCTCCGATGCTTTCCAGCGCCGTGGCGGTGACCCGCGTTCGCGGTGTGGAACGCAAAGGCCTGGCGATCGAGGCGGCGGCCTTGCACGCGCGGCATCCCGAAGCCGGCCCTGCGGCCGTCGATCAGGCCATGGCGATGCTGGCCGGCGTGGTGCCCGACAGCTTCAGCGCCAACTCGATCGAGCAGCTCGGCCGCCCCGCGCAGGAAAGCGTGGCGCGGCTGATCGATCGGCTGCTGCGCCTCGTCGACGAGGAAGCTTCGCGCACCGCGGCCCGCCACGTCGCCCGCTTGCTGGAGCTGCTGGGCGATCTGGCCGAGGTGCTGAAGCCGGCGGCGCTGAACTGGCGGCGCAAGTCGCTGCGCCAGGCCTTGGCGGAAACTCGACCCGAACTCGATCGCTTGCGTGCTGTGCTGGAGCGTTCGGAGGCCGGCCTCGTTGATCAACGCGATCGGCTGCTGGCGATGCAGTCCGAGCTGCAACTCGTGTTCGACAGCTTGCAGTCGGTGCTGATCACCCTTGCCGAGTTGAAGGCACGGTTCGATGACTCACGCCGGCAATCGGCACTCGACCAGCGCGAGACCGACGTGCTGAAGTCGCTGGCACTGCTGCATACGCACAGCGAGCAAGTGGCCCGCCTGGAGGCGGATTTCGCCCAGTTGGCGCGGCGAATCCGCGATGCGGTCTTGCATGCGCTTCCTGCCTGGCTTTCGATGGCCGCCTCGATGCCGAACGAAAGCCTCAACGACACCGAACGCTTTTCGCTGATGGATCGGCTGCAGCAACTGATCCTCGGCCTTCACAGGCCTTAGCCTTTTCACCGGACAACACACCATGGCCCTGCAACTCAACCTCGAAAAATCAAAAGCTTCGCTCCAGCTCTGCCTGCAGAAGGCGGGCATCGTGAAGCCGCCGGTGATGGACATGGGCGTCTTGCTCGACGTCAGCGGCTCGTTTGAAGACGAACACCGCGACGGCACCACCAACAAGCTGCTGGTTCGGCTAGTGCCGTGGGGGCTGACCTTCGACCCCGATCACAAGCTCGACCTCACGACCTTCAGCAACGGCGAGCGCCACGTGGTTCGCGCTGGCAGCGTCAACGCCACCAATTACGCCGACTATGTGCAGCGCCACGTGATCGGCAAGGTGGCTGGCTGGAATGGCGGCACCGACTACAGCTATGGCCTCGAAGACTTCTTGCGCCTGTTCGGCTGGCTCGACAACGAAGCGGTCAAGCCGGGCTTTCTCGGCAAGCTCTTTGGCGCGAAAGCGGTGCCGGCGGCCGAACGCAGGCGCTCTCTGGTCACGGTGATCACCGATGGCGAGAACAGCGACAAAGACCGCACCCGCCAGGTGCTGCGCGAATCGCAGAAGCGGCAGGACGAGGTCTACGTGCTGTTCCTCGGCGTCTCCAACCAGGGCGGCAAATTTCCGTTCCTCGAACAGATCGGCGATGAGTTCTCGAACACCGGCCTCGTGGTGATTCCGAACATCCGCGAGTTCGTCGAGATGGACGATGACACGCTGAACGAATTGCTGTTGCTGGACGAACTGATCGAATGGTTGAAGCGCTGAGCGGCCCGCTTTCGGTTCCTTGAGGTTTCGACGGCGGGGGGTTGGTTGACGGCCGTAGGCGCCGTCAGAGAACCTGCTTTCTTCGCAACGCACCGAGTTCGTCGTCGGCCCAGCCCAGCTCACGTAGCACCTCATCGGTATGCTCGCCCAGCAGCGGCGGCGGGCGGCGGTATTGCACCGGTGTTGCCGACAGCTTCATCGGGCTGGCGACCACCCGCAGGCGCTCGCTCAGCGGGTGCGCCATCGGCACAGTCATCTCGCGTGCCTGCACTTGCGGATCGGAAAACACCTCGTCCAGGTCGTTGATCGGCCCGCAAGGCACCTTCGCCGCTTCCAGCGCTTGCAGCCAGTCGTGCCGGCTGCGTGTTTTCATGATCTCGGCCAGCACCGGAATCAGCTGGCCGCGCTCGCGCACCCGGTGGGCGTTGCGGGCGAAGCGGGGGTCGCGGGCGAGTTCGGCGCAGCCGGCGACTTCGCAGAACCTGCCGAACTGGCTGTCGTTGCCGACCGCCAGAATCATGTGGCCGTCCGAGGTCTCGAAGACCTGGTACGGCACGATGTTGTGATGCGCGTTGCCGGCGCGTTTTGGCGCCTTGCCGGTGGCCAGGTAGTTCGCGCCGAGATTGGCCAACATGGCCACCTGGGTGTCGAGCAGCGCCATGTCGATGACCTGGCCTTCGCTTGTGGCATCGCGGTGGCGCAGCGCAGCAAGGATGGCGACGCTGGCGTACATGCCGGTGAATAGGTCCACCACCGCGACGCCCACTTTCTGCGGGCCGCCGCCGGGCAAGTCGTCGCGCTCGCCGGTCACGCTCATCAACCCGCCGATGCCTTGCACTGCGTAGTCGTAGCCCGCGCGTTCGCGGTAGGGCCCGGTCTGGCCGAAGCCGGTCACCGAGCAATACACGAGCTTGGGATAAAGCGTGCGCAGCGTGGCGGCGTCCAGCCCGTAGCGGGCCATGTCGCCGACCTTGAAGTTCTCGATGAAGACATCGCACAGACTGACCAGCCGGCGGATCAAGGCCTGGCCTTCGGGGTGCGCAATGTCGACGGTCACCGAACGCTTGTTGCGGTTGGTGCCGAGGTAATAGGCCGCTTCGGTGGTGTCGGTGTCGTCGTCCGCCTTTAGATAGGGCGGGCCCCAGGCGCGGGTGTCATCGCCGCCTTGGCCGTCTTTCAGCGGGCGCTCGATCTTGATGACATCGGCGCCGAGATCGGCCAGAGTCTGGGTGCACCAGGGGCCTGCCAGCACGCGCGACAGGTCGAGCACGCGAATGCCAGTCAGTGGCAGCGTGGCGGTAGAAGTGGGGGCTGATTCGCTCATCCCGATGATTGTGATTCAGCCCTCCATAATCCTTCGATGGTGTTTCTTTCATCGATTGTGCGGACCGCGGGCCGCAGGGCCTTGTGGGTGGCTGTGCCGCTCGGGGCGATGCTGACCGCGTGCTCACCCACGCTGGATTGGCGGGAGGTTCGCGCCGAGGGCAGTGATGCGGTGGCGCTGTTCCCCTGCAAGCCATCTCATGAGGTGCGTACTGTCCCGATCCACGGGGTCGCAACACGCATGACGCTGAATGCCTGCCGCGCCGGCGACGCGTTTTTCTCGCTGGCATATGCCGATGTGGGCGATCCGGGCCAGGTGACGTCGGTGCTGGAGGCGTTTCGGTTGGCACTGGCGGTCAATTTGGGGGCGGCGGTGGAGGCATCTGCGCCGGCAGCGGTCAGTGGCATGACGCCGCATCCGCAGGCTCAACGCATCAAGCTGCGTGGGCAACGGCCCGATGGCACGGCCGTGCACCAGGAGGCGGTGTTTTTTGCCAAGGGCCTGCGTGTTTTTCAGGCTGTCGTGATGGCGCCCCAGCTGGACGCCGAGGCGGTCGACACCTTTTTCGACAACCTGAAGCTACCGTCTTGAATGGGCGGCATGCCGGGCCAGGCCGGCCCGCGCAGTCTATGTATCTAAAAAATCGAGTTGTTGTGGATGCTCACCATCCGCAGAACCCGCTTGCAGGAACATAATTTCTCTCGTGTGCTGTTGGATCGACGGAACCTCAGGCACCCGATGTGTGGTTTTTGTGGCGAGACGGTCTCGGGCTCGTCCCTTTGACTCGGAACCTGTCCGGTTGAACTGCTGATAATGCCGCTATGCCAGGCCTGCTGATCATTGCCCACGCGCCGCTGGCGTCTTCGTTGAAGGCGGTAGCGCAACACACGTTTCCCGACTGTGGGCGGCGCCTGGAGGCGCTGGATGTTCTGCCCAACATTTCGCTCGAAGAAATCGAGGCTCGGGCCCGAATCCTGTTGATCCAGGTCTGCAACCCTGACGCGCTGATCTTCACCGACGTCTTTGGCGCCACGCCATGCAACGTGGCTCAGCGCTTGGCTGATGGCATGCACGTGAAGGTGATTGCCGGTGTCAATGTGCCGATGCTGTGGCGCTCGCTTTGTTATGCAGATGAGTCGCTGGACGCGCTGGTGACGCGCGCGGTGACGGGGGCAACGCAAGGGGTAATGCAGGTGGCAACCTCGCGGCCTCAAAATCAGGCGTATAAACCGGGCCCAAATGATCAAAGCAAATATCAGCATCAGCAATAAGCTGGGCCTCCATGCACGTGCCTCAGCGAAGCTGACCAAGCTTGCTGGCGGCTTTCAAAGTGACATCTTCATGAGCCGTAACGGCCGCCGTGTCAATGCCAAAAGCATCATGGGCGTGATGATGCTGGCAGCCGGTATGGGCAGCGAAGTCGAGGTTGAAACCTCCGGCGCCGATGAGCAGGCAGCACTCGATGCACTGCTGGCGCTCATCAACGACAAGTTCGGCGAAGGCGAGTAAGGCCCGCCGGTGCGTGACTCACGCGCCCAGGAAATGCTTCCGATAGCGCGCCGGCAAGTCGGCGATGCGCATCATCATCGGCAAATCGGCGGTGTTGAAGTCAGGGTCCCAGGCCGGAGGGCCGAGCACCTTGGCGCCGCACCGCAAATAGCCCTTGATCAGCGCCGGCGGTTCCACGGGCAGGTCGCGTTGCAGTTCTTCGACCGGCAGCGGCAACCGCGGTGTCACTTGCCACTCGATGGGCGCCAGGTGGGTCTGGCTGAGCTGTTCCCACAGGCTGGCCGCGAAATGGCCGCCGTCGCGCATGCTGACACTGGCGCAGCCAATCATCGTGTTGAGCTGATTGCGAACCATGAATTCTGCGAGCGCACCCCATAGGGCCATGATCGCCCCACCGGAGCGCCACGCCGGATGAACACACGAGCGTCCCAGCTCGACCATGCTGGAGCGCAACGGGCGCAGGCGAGTGAGGTCGAACTCGGTTTCGCTGTACAAGCCACCGACCCGCTTTGCGGAAGCCGGTGTCAGCACCCGGTAGGTTCCGATGACGGGGTTGCTGCCGTCGGCGTTCACGGCCCGAACCAACAGGTGCTCGCAGAACGGATCAAACATATCAATGTCATGGCCTTCCGGCGCGCCAGCCGGCGTCTT
>CAHJWV010000255.1 GCA_903643055.1 Burkholderiales bacterium
GCAGGAGCAGGAGCAGGAGCAGGAGCAGGAGCAGGAGCAGGAGCAGGAGCAGGAGCAGGAGCAGGAGCAGGAGCAGGGGCCGTCGTGGAGGTGCTTGGCGGGGTCTCATCGTTGCCGCCACCGCAGGCGGTCAACGAGGCCAACAACAACCATGCAACAGGCCAGGGAGATGGCGGGCTCGATGCGTCGTTCGATTTGCGATGCCGCGTTAACGCGGCGGCGGCTGGTCTGTGTGCCATGGTCTATCCCTTGTACGAAACAGATGTATCTGCGGTCATGCGACTCCACCTTGTCAGCGCCACTGTTTGTCAGCAATGGCCAAAGCCTGTGCTTCGCCGCGCCGCTCTTCGCTTTGCAGTGAGCCCTGCTTGTCAGAAGCAAGGCTTGAATCGATCACAAGCAAAAAGCCAGCCGTTGCGGTTGGACGCGACCGCACGGTCGAACGCTCTCCGGCTTTAGCGCCTGACCGGCCCGTCAGCAAAAACGGCCATGGCTGCATCACGCAGCCATGGCCGGCACACAGGGTTCAAGCAGGGTCAGATCGAATCGCGATAGTCCAGCCACAACACATCGACGGTCTTGCCGGTGAGCGTTTTGAAGGTGTCGGTCGTCCAGGTCTCGCCGTCGTACGAATCCATCGAAAGGTTCAGTTTGTAGATGAACGAGTCGTACTGCGTGTCGAACCACAGCAGAAAGAAGGCGGTCGTGCGGTAGCCATCATTCCAGTGGCCCGCGCGATTGGGGACGGCATCGGAGGGTGTGAAGCCGCTCTTGAAGCGCACCGTGTCGGCCATGCCTTCGATCAGGCCGTTGTCGGCTCCATGGCCATCGCTGTCGTCTTGCTGGTACATGTGCGTCATCTCGTGATGCACGATGCCCTTGATCTCGGCAGCGACATCGCCGTTCGCATTCTTGATGTTCTGCAGGTGATCGGTGCTGATCATCACCGTGATGTTGGCGCCATCGCCGGCTTTCCAGGCGACCTCTCCAGGGGCGTTGCGGATGATCAGCTTCAGGTGCGTGGCGTTGCGGATCTCGCTGGCGTTTTTATAGAGCGTGCGGCAGACGGTCCGGCCAATGCTTTGCAGGAAGGCTTCGGGGTTGCTGCCGGAGACATCGAGGAACAGGCTGGCACGCGCGGGGTCTTCCTGTACGAGTTCAACCGTCGGCGTGCACTTGGCGTCGAGGTCAGCGGGCGTGCCTGGCCGGGCGCCGGAGCGGGGCTTGGCGTGTCGCCAGACGAAGGCAGCGAGACCGTGAACGACGATACGGCGTTGTCAAAGTACAAGGGCTTGGGGCCGAGGTTCGGTACGCTGCTTTGCAGCGTGATGCTGATGCCGCTGAAATTCGAATTCCGGTACAGCGTGGTCGAAGCCGTGCCCGTGATCTTGACCGACGAGATGCGGTCGTTCCAGGCCGTGCCCACCCAGGTGCTGTCGGCCGTGGGCAGAAGAAGGCCCTCTGATTCGCCTTCACAGTCGCGATTCACAAAAGAAATTGGCCACGGTGCTTGCGCAACCGTGGCCGATGCAATCAGCTGATCAGCGGGAGATCAGTTTGAATTGCGGTAGTCGGTCCAGAGCTGATCGACGCTCTTGCCGGTGATGGTCTTGAAGGATTCCGAGGACCAGCGCTTGTTGTCGTTCGATTCCATCGTCAGGTTCAGCTTGTAGATGAACGAGTCATATTGCTTGTCCAGCCACAGCAGGAAGAATGCGGTCGTCCGGTAGCCGTCGTTCCAATGGCCGTTCTTGTTCGGCTGTGCGCCGTCAGGAATGAAGCCGTTCTTGAAACGAACGGTGTCGGCAATGCCCTCGATCAACCCGATGTCCGCGCCGCCCTTGTCGTGGTCATCTTGCTGGTACATATGGGTCATCTCGTGATAGAGGATGCCCTTGATTTCTTTGCCGACGTCGCGGTTGGCGTTCTTGACGTTCTGCAGATGGTCGGTACTGATCATCACCGTGATGTCGGCGCCATCGCCGGACTTCCAAGCCACGTCACCCGGGGAATAGCGAATGATGAGCTTGACATGCGAAGCGTTGCGGATCTCGCTGGCATTCTTGTAGAGCGTGCGGCAGACGTTGCGGCCGATGTCTTGCAGGAAGGCTTCGGGGTTGGCGCCCGACACGTCGAGGAACAGCTTGCCACGCGAGCTCGTATCTTCCAGCGCAAGATCCACCTTCGGTGTGCACTTGGCGTCGAGTTCGGTGCTTCCGCCGCCGCCACCACCATCGCCACCACCACCGGTGTCGCTGACCTTGAACGACGACGCGTTGTCATTGAAGTTCAATGGCACGAGGTTGGGCGTGTTGGCCTTCACCGCCAGTGAACGGCCGCCGAAGTTGGCGTGTTCGTACAGCGTGACCGATGCCGTGCCGCTCAGCTTGACTGACGAGATGCGGTCGTTCCAGGACGAACCGACCCAATTGCTGGTGGCCGAAGCGCAGAACGATGCACCCTGGTAGTTGACGTGTTCATAGAAGCAGACCGAGCCGGTGTCCGCCTGGGCTTTGACTGGAGCCGCCTGCGCGGGTACAGCCACGAAGGCCGCAACGGCGGCACAGGCCCAAGCCACGGCGTTCAATTGCCTTCTGATATGAATTCTCATGTTTTCCTTTCGGGTTGATTGCAAGCGAGCCATCCCTGAGACGGAGGCACTGTCACAGCGCCGGTGACGTTAGTACTGCGGGTACTGCCTGCGAATGCAAAGATAGATTGATGTGCTTTTCTCTGCAAGTTACGAGAGGTGTGCTTCCCGTCGAAAGGTAGGGCCCATGGGAAGGTTTGGAGAGGGCGGTGATGCGTCTCGGGAATCGCTCGATGGGCCTTTCGAACCTGTTCAGCGCCTGGGACGGAAGGGCCTTTTTGATCCGCCTTGGCTTGCTGTGTCATAGGTCTGCGCAGGAGCGCAAGCCATGCTTTTCAGCCGCCGAACGGGTGGGCGCGTTGCGCACCAGTCGGCATCGGTGTGAGGTTAGATGTAAGTCGAAAAGGCTTGGCCTGCGCTGCGGAACGTCCCACATCTGCTCACCAAACGAAGACCTTTGGAAGCAATGCCTTTGCGGCAGCACGGTGTTTCGATCGCTGACGCAACACGTTTGTTACGGTGCTCTCAGGGTTGATCCTCTGCCGTGTGGCCAGTGGCCATGCTGACGCGTCGCAGACGCGACTTGAAGCGATGGCGCGCATCAATCGGGTTAGGCTACCGAGATGAGCGACACCGGCTTCGACCCGATGCGCCGACTCGCATTCAGGCCGGCGTCTTGACGACGGCGTACCGCCGCAGTGTTTCGTCTCGTGCTTCGCGGTGGTCAACGATCGGCAAAGGATAGTCCTCGCCAAGCGAGAGGCCGCCTTCAGCCAGCTCGATCGGGCGTGCAAGCCACGGGGCATGAATGGCAGAGTCCGGCATCTTGGCCAACTGCGGCACATAACGGCGAATGAACTTGCCGGCCGGGTCGAACTTCTCGCTCTGGTTCACCGGGTTGAAGATGCGGAAATAGGGCTGGGCGTCGCAGCCGGTGGAGGCTGCCCATTGCCAGCCGCCGTTGTTGGCCGCGAGGTCATAGTCATTGAGTTTCTCGGCGAAGTAGCGTTCGCCGCGCCGCCAATCGATGCCCAGGTCTTTGACCAGAAAGCTCGCCACGACCATGCGCAGCCGGTTGTGCATGTAGCCGGTCTGGTTGATTTGCGCCATCGCGGCATCGACCAGCGGGTAGCCGGTTCGGCCTTCACACCACGCGGCAAACAAGGCATCGGCCTGCTTGCCGTGGACCCACTGGATGGCGTCGTACTCCGGCTTGAAGCTGCGCTCAACAACGTGCGGGTGGTGGTGCAGGATCTGGTGATAGAAATCGCGCCACACCAACTCCGACAGCCACACCGCGGCGCCGGGCGAGCCTTCGTGCATGCACGTGGCGGCTTCGCGCGCCAGGGTGCGGATCGAGACGGTGCCGAATCGAAGGTGAGTCGACAGATAACTCGGCCCTTTGACGGCGGGGAAGTTGCGCGCTTCGCCATAGCGGTCGATGCGGGGCAGGAAGTCATCGAGCAGGGCTTGCGCGCCCGTCGAGCCGCTGCCCATCTTCATCTCATGCAGGTTGGTGGCCTCGAAGCCGATGTCAGCCAGCGTGGGAATGCCGACATGAACCGGCGCTTCAAAGTCGTTTGGCAGATCTGTGGGCCACACCGCGAGGCTGTGCGCATATTTTTTGACAGGGTAGGCGCCGAGATAAAACGGCTCGAGCTTCTTCAGCCAGGCGTTCTTGTAGGGCGTGAACACGCTGTAAGGCTTGCCGCTGCCGGTCAGCACTTCGCTGCGTTCGAAGATCACATGGTCTTTGCTGGTGTGCAGTGCAATGCCTTCATTGGCCAGCGCGCCGCGCACCTGGTTGTCGCGGGTGATGGCTGCCGGCTCGTCGTCATGGTTGGCGTACACCGCTTGCGCACGGAGCTGAAGCGCCAGGCGAGGGATTTCATCGACGGCTTTGGCATGGCGCACCAGCAAGCGGGCACCTTCGGGCCGCAAAGCCTGCAGCTGCGCATCGAGGTCGACCAGGCTGTCACGGATGAACTCGACCCTGCGGTCGGCGCGCGGCAGTGGGGCGAGGATGTCGACATCGAACACGAAGACGCACCACACGCGTTGCGCGGCCTTCAAGGCATGAAACAGGGCCGCGTTATCTTCACATCGCAAATCTCGGCGAAACCAGACCAGCGCGGTGTCCAAAGCCTTTTCCATCCGTCGAGTGTGCCGCAGGAATAAAATGCGGCCATGCCCGATTCGCCCATCAACCTGACCAATCAGTTTCTTATCGCCATGCCTGGCATGGCCGATGACACCTTCGCGGGGGCTGTGATCTATCTCTGTGAGCACACCGAGAAGGGCGCTTTGGGCTTGGTCATCAACAAGCCGATCGACATCAAACTGAAGAATCTGTTCGAGAAAGTGGCCCTCACGCTGGACCGCGAAGACCTCGCTGAAACGCCGGTCTACTTTGGCGGGCCGGTGCAGACCGAGCGCGGTTTCGTGCTGCATGAGCGCCTGGGTGGCGAAGGCGATACCGACAGCCACTACAACTCTTCGCTGCAGATTCCAGGCGGTCTGCAGATGACGACCAGCAAGGATGTGCTGGAAGCCTTGTCGAGTGGTGCCGGACCGAAGAAGATTCTGGTGACGCTGGGCTACAGCGGCTGGGGTGCTGGCCAGCTCGAGGAAGAGCTGGGCCGCAATGGCTGGATCAATGTCGACGCCGAGCCTGGCATCATCTTCGACACGCCGGTCGAGCAGCGCTACGACAAGGCCTTGTCGCTGCTGGGCATCGACCCGCGCATGCTGTCGCAAGAAGCCGGGCACGCATGACCGGCTCGCCGATGCCCGGTCCTTTCGCTCCTCCGCTTTCCTTTCTCGCTTTCGATTTCGGCACCAAGCGCGTGGGTGTGGCCAGCGGCAACACCGTGACGCACACCGCCACGCCGCTGCGCACGATCAGTGCCGAGGGCGATGCGCGGTTCGTTGCCATCGCCGCGTTGATCAGCGAGTGGCAGCCGAGCGCGCTGGTCGTCGGCGTGCCTTTCCATCCCGATGGCGCTGCGCATGACAATACCGCCCGCGCGCGGCGCTTCGCCCGGCAACTGCACGGCCGCTTTGGCCTGAAGGTGCACGAGGTCGATGAGCGCTACACCTCCACCGAGGCGCATGCCGCGGGCGCGCGCGATCTGGACGCTGCCTCGGCGGCGATCATCCTGGAGCAGTTTTTGAGAGAGATCCCATGAAGCAATCGATGCCCGTGATGCAAGGCAGCGCAACGCTGCGCGCGATGACCGGAAGGCTCGGCCGGCGGCAGCCGGTGGTGCGCGAGGTGTCCCCATGAGCACCTTGCACCTGGATGCCGAGGCCTTGTATGCCGACTTGCTGTCGGGCGTGCGCGGGCTGTTGAACCCTGATGCGGTGCTGGTCGGCGTGTGGTCGGGCGGTGCATGGCTGGCAGAGCGCCTGCAACGCGACCTGAAGCTGGCCGGCGACTTTGGCGTGATCTCCAGCACCTTGCACCGCGATGACTTTTCATCGAAAGGACTGGCCAGCGCCGACCCGACTCGCCTGCCATTCGAGATCGAAGGGCGGCCGATCTTGCTGGTCGACGATGTGCTCTACACCGGCCGCACCACGCGCGCGGTGATCAACGAGCTGTTCGATTTCGGCCGGCCGGCCAGCGTGACTTTGGCGGTGCTGGTCGACCGTGGCGGGCGCGAGTTGCCGATTCATGCGGCGTATTCGGCCGCGCGCATCACCTTGCCTGCCGGGAACAAGCTGCGCTTGGCGCGCAGCGATGAAGGCCGTTTCAGTTTCGACATCCAGGAGCAAGACCGATGACCTTCCTGCTTGCCCGTGCACCGGGCCTGCGCACAGCATGGCGACGCGCCGCGAAAGGCAAGCCATGCTGAGCCGCAACCCCCAACTCAATTCCCACGGCGAGCTGATCCATCTGCTGTCGATCGAAGGCCTGCCGCGCGCGGTGCTGCATCACATCCTCGACACGGCCGGCACCTTCCTGAGCGTCAATGACCGCGAGGTCAAGAAGGTGCCGTTGCTGCGCGGCAAGAGCGTGTTCAACCTGTTCTTCGAGAACAGCACCCGCACCCGCACAACCTTCGAGATCGCGGCCAAGCGCCTGTCGGCCGACGTGATCAACCTCGACATCGCGAAGTCGAGCGCGGCCAAAGGCGAGAGCCTGCTCGACACCATCGCGAACCTGTCGGCGATGCATGCCGACATGTTTGTCGTGCGGCACAGCGAGAGCGGTGCGCCTTACCTGATCGCCCAGCACTGCGCGCCGCATGTGCATGTGGTGAATGCCGGTGACGGCCGCCACGCG
>CAHJWV010000256.1 GCA_903643055.1 Burkholderiales bacterium
GACTCGTCGCCGGAAGACCAGGAGCGGCGCATTCAGCGCATCGTGACGCTGGAGCCGCCGGTGGTTATCGTCGCTGACAACCAGACCCCGCCCGACAAACTCGTCGCGTTGTGCGACCGTGCCGACATTCCGTTGTTCGTGACGGATGGGTCCGCGGGTCACGTGATTGACGTTGTCCGCAGTTATTTAAGTCAATTGTTCGCAGAGCGCACTACTCGGCACGGTGTGTTCATGGACATTTTGGGCGTCGGTGTGCTGTTGACCGGCGAGTCGGGCCTGGGCAAAAGCGAACTCGGGTTGGAATTGATTTCCCGCGGGCATGGCCTGGTGGCGGATGACGCGGTGGACCTGTTCCGTATTTCGCAAACAGCGATCGAAGGGCGTTGCCCGGAATTGCTGCTGAACCTGCTCGAAGTGCGCGGCATCGGCCTGCTCGACATCAAGGCGATCTTTGGAGAGACGGCAGTGCGCCGCAAGATGCGGCTCAAGCTGATCGTCCATCTGGTCCGCAAGGAAACACTGGAGCGCGATTTCGAGCGCCTGCCTTACGAGCCGCTCAATGAAGACATCCTTAGCATCCCGGTACGCAAGGTCGTGATTGCTGTGGATGCCGGCCGCAACTTGGCCGTGCTGGTGGAAGCCGCGGTGCGCAACACCATTCTTCAATTGCGCGGTATCGATACTTATCGCGAATTCATCGAGCGCCACCAAAAGGCGATGCAAAAGCCCGATTGAGTTGGCGTCGCGGGCAACGGCCCACCCGCCACCACCGCTTCACTTCCTCTTGAATTCGCAGTTCTTCTTGGTGCAAGTCGCATACAGCGCCAGCGCGTGGTCTTGCAGTTCGAAGCCGCGCGCATGGGCGACGTTCTTCTGGCGCTTCTCGATTTCTGCGTCATAAAACTCTTCGACGCGCCCGCAATCCAGGCATACCAGATGGTCGTGATGCTTGCCCTCGTTGAGTTCGAACACGGCCTTGCCTGATTCGAAGTGATTGCGCGACAGGATGCCGGCCTGCTCGAACTGCAAAAGCACGCGATAAACCGTCGCCAAGCCGATGTCGGCACCTTCGGCCAACAGCGTCTTGTACACATCCTCGGCCGTCATATGTCGCTGAGTGGTGTGTTGAAACACCTCGAGGATCTTGATGCGCGGCAAGGTGGCCTTCAGGCCGCTGCTCTTGAGGTCTTCCGCGTTGGACATGACATTTCTCCCCAGGCGCGTCAAAGGGCTAACGGCCAGCCGGACCCAGCCCAACCGCTAGAATCGTTGGATCATATCGAGCTTGATGCGGGCTGCGGCACGCATCGCTGACCATCATGCGTTTTTCGGTCCTGCCCTCTGCGAGCCTTCTCGTGCTTGCCCTGCTCGGCGCTTGCAGCTCGCTGCAATCGAGCGACAACTTCCTTGGTGTGATCACGCCTTACCGCGTTGAGGTCGTTCAAGGCAATGTCTTGACGACCGAGCAAGTGGCGTTAGTGAAGACTGGCCTGACGCGGGCGCAAGTGCGTGATGTGATCGGCTCGCCACTGTTGACCGATGTGTTCCATGCCGACCGCTGGGACTACGTGTTCACGATCCGGCGCCAAGGCGCGGAGCCCCAACAGCGCCACCTGATGGTGCTGTTCGAAGGTGATCGCCTGAAGAGCATCGAGAACATTCCGCTGCCGACCGAGCGCGAGTTCGTCGCATCGATCGACACCTTCAAGACCTCGCGCAACGCCCCGCCGCTGGCCTTGAACGAAGAGCAACTGAAGGCCTTGCCGATTCCGCCGAAGCCTGAACCCGCCGCGTCGGCTCCGGATGGACCGCAGCGCACTTATCCGCCGCTGGAACCGCGCTCATGAGCGATGCGGTCCGCGTCGCGGTTGCCGGTGCATCGGGCCGAATGGGTCGCATGCTGATCGAAGCCATCGTCGCGTCGGATGATTGCGTGCTGGCGGGTGCTTTCGATCAGCCGCACAGCCTGGCCATCGGCCAGGACGCCGCGGCTTATCTCGGCCGCAGCAGTGGCGCCATCATCCACAGCGATGTGCGTGAAGGCCTGGCCCAGGCGCAGGTGCTGATCGATTTCACCCGGCCCGAAGGCACGCTGGCGCACCTGGCCATTTGCCGTGAACTCGGCGTCAAGGTGGTGATCGGCACGACCGGCTTCACAGCGGAGCAGAAGGCTGAAATTGCCGAGTACGCGAAGCACATGGCGATCGTGATGGCGCCGAACATGAGCGTCGGCGTCAATGTCGTGATGAAGCTGCTCGACATGGCTGCACGGGCCTTGAATGAAGGCTATGACATCGAAGTGATCGAAGCCCATCACCGCCACAAGGTCGATGCGCCCAGTGGCACGGCGCTGGCGATGGGCGAAGTGGTGGCGGCTGCGCTCGGGCGCGATCTGAAAGCCTGCGCCATCTATGGCCGTGAAGGCGTGACCGGCGAGCGCGACCCTTCGACCATCGGTTTCTCGACGATCCGCGGCGGCGACATCATCGGTGACCACACCGTGATGTTCGCCGGCACCGGCGAGCGCATCGAGATCAGCCACAAGGGCAGCAGCCGCGCGACCTATGCGCAAGGCAGCTTGCGCGCCGCGCGCTTTCTCGCCGGTCAAAGCCGTGGCCTGTTCGACATGAACGCGGTGCTCGGCCTCGCCTGATCAACCGAACTGATCAACCCATGAGTGGCCTCGCCCATTTCTGGCAACAGAGCGACGCCGTCACCGCCAGTGTCGCGGGCCTGTTGATGCTGATGTCGGTCAGCGCCTGGGTGCTGATTCTCTGGAAGGGCTGGCTGCTGGCCCGTGTGCGCCAAGACATTTCCCGCGCCGTTGCGGCCTTTTGGTCCGCGCCTTCGTTGAATGAAGGGCGCGATCAACTGTCGGCCTTCGATCGCGAACGCGTGCTGAGCCCGCTGTTGACGGCGGCAATGGCGACCCCCATCGGCGGCACGCTCGAATCGCGTGGCCATGTGCAGTCGCAGCTCACACGGCGTTTGCGCGACGCCTTGCATGCCGTGCTGACGCAGCTGCAGTTCGGCCAAGTGACGCTGGCCTCGATCGGCAGCACCGCGCCGTTCATCGGCCTCTTCGGCACGGTGTGGGGCATCTATCACGCGCTGCTGAGCGTGTCGGCCGCAGGCACCTTGACGATCGACAAGGTCTCGGGCCCGGTCGGCGAGGCGCTGATCATGACGGCGGCCGGCCTGGCGGTGGCGATTCCTGCCGTGCTGGCCTACAACGTGTTCAACAAGCGCGTCGGCGCCTGCGAAGCCGAACTGGAAGGCTTTGCTCACGACCTGCGCGAGATGATGGCCGACATGGCGGGCGACGCCGCCGCGTCAACGAGCGCGCAATGATCTCGACCTGTCGCGCTGTTCATCGAGGTCCATGACATGGCCTTCGGCCGCCTCGAACGCGCGAACCGCCCGCCGCCGATGAGCGACATCAACATGACGCCGCTGATCGACGTGATGTTGGTGCTGCTGGTGATCTTCATCATCACCGCGCCGCTGATGAGCTCCAGCCTGAAGCTCGATCTGCCGCAGAGCGATGCCGCGGCCACCAGCGATGTGCCGCATTTCATTGCGGTGGCGATCGACCCAAGCGGGCAACTCTACCTTGGCAACGAGCCGGTCACGCCACTGGTGTTTGCCGAGCGGGTGGCCGATGCGGCCAAGAAAAACCCGCAGACCGAAGTGCAGCTGCGCGCTGACAAAACCGTGCCTTACGGCCGCGTGGCCGAGTTGATCGGCACGGTTCAGAAG
>CAHJWV010000257.1 GCA_903643055.1 Burkholderiales bacterium
CCAATGCAAACCAAAGTACAGCTTTGGAGATCAGTCTCGCAATTAAGTTCACGTAACAATCGAACACTACACTAGCAAAACGGCTGATTCGGCATCGGCTGAACCCCGGTCGAAGACGGTTTTCAAGCCGACGCTTTGATGAAGCGCCAAGCCGAATGTCCATGGGCTGGACTTCTGATGAACGCTGACCCACGACTGGCCTCTGACATGCGCGCTAAGGTTTCGCTCGATACCCCGCAGCCCCTTGCGTTGTGCCGTCCCGCGGCCCGCGAGAGCGGAGTTCCGGTGCGTGCATGCTGGGCCTGGGGTCGGACGCTTGGCGTGGCGCGAGCGATGCGCAAGATGAGCTCGCCGAAAGCTGCGCAATGAGCCTGGCGCGCAGGCACAACATGATTACCAGCCTCAGCATCGTTCGCGCCGTCAACCGTGGCGAATTGCTGGCCGAAGAAGCGCTGGAGCACTGCATTGCCCGCATCGAGGTCACCGACCCACGCGTCAACGCCTTCACCGATGGCACCTTCGAGCGCGCGGTGAATGAAGCGCGTGCCATCGATGCCCAACGCGCCCGGGGTGAGGTTCTGCCGCCGTTGGCAGGTGTGCCGTATGCGGTGAAAAACCTGTTCGACATCGAAAGCCGAAGCACGCGAGCCGGAGGCCTGCTGCATGCAGATCAGGCCGTGGCCGCTGCCGATGCGGTGCTGGTACAGCGCATGAAAGCGGCAGGCGCGGTCTTGGTGGGCGCGCTCAACATGGATGAGTTGGCCGACGGCTTCAGCCCCGACAACGCGCACTACGGGCCATGCCGCAACCCGCGCCAGCTGGAGCGCACGGCGGGGGGGTCCTCAGGGGGTTGTGCCGCCGCGGTGGCTGCGGGCCAGGTGCCCATCACGCTCGCTCGGACACGCAAGGCGCGATCCGCATTCCTTCGTCCTTGTGCGGCGTCTGGGGGCTGAAGCCAAGCTTCGGGCGCTTGTCGCGGCGCGGCACCCAGGCGTTCTCTCTGAGCCTGGATCTCGTCGGCCCGGTGGCGCGCAGCGTCGAAGACCTGGCTGCCAGCTACGACGCGTTGCAAGGGCCTGACCCGCTCGACCCCGGTTGCAAGGCGCACGGTGTGCAGCCGACCTTGAACAGCCTCGGCGACAGCTTGAGCGGCCTGCGCATTGGCGCGTTGAATGGCTACTTCGAAGAGCACGCCGCAGCGTCGGCGCACAAGGCCATAGAAAGCGCGGCCCGCTCGCTGAATGCGGTGCGTGGCGTGACTTGGCCCGACGCCGCGCTGGCGCATGCCGCAGCCTGGATCACGACGGCCCGTGAAGCCGGCGCCGCGCATGAGCCGGTGCTGCATCAGCGGGCCGCCGAGTTCGAAGCCTCGGTGGCCGATCGCTTCATCAAGGGCTCTCACCTGCCGGCTGAATGGCATCGGCGTGCGCAGCTGTTTCGCCGCGCTTATCTCGATAAGGTGATGGCTTTGTTCCAGGGCTGGGACGTGCTCATCGCCCCGGCCACGCCGGTGCAGGCCACACTGATGGGCACCGATCAGCTGGACCTGAATGGCCGCGTCAGGCCGGTGCATGCGTTGCTGGGTTTGCTGACGCAGCCGATCTCGTTCGCGGGTTGCCCGGTGGTGTCGGCACCGCTGTGGCCCGATGGCGCCAACGGCCTGCCCTTGGGCATTCAGGTGATCGCCGCGCCCTGGCGCGAAGACCTGGCCTTGCGCGTGGCTCGTGCGTTGGAATCGAGTGGTGTGGCAAGCGCGCCCGTGGCAGAAATCTGATGCCGCTCATCCATTTCTCCATGCAGATGACTTTCGTCGTTGGGGGTTGGTGCCTGACCGATCGACAATCGTCTCCCGCGCGAATGGGTGGGTGATCGCCGCAGGGCGCGGCGCGCAGCGGCGGCACCCTGCCGCACCCCGCTACGAGCCGGGCTGAACCCGGGCTCGGAGTCGGCGGTCCACACCGCGTCGAATCTCGACCCGTCGCCCCGGCGAGTTCAGGCGCCGGCCTTCACCTTAGCTCCCTGACTGCGCAGGTGAGCGTCATCGGGCTCGACAGAAAGACATGGTCATGAGTTTGCGAGCGTTGCTGGTGTGGTTCGGTTTGCTGTGGCCGTTGGGAGCGCAGGCGGCGCCAGACGCGGCCACCGTCACCATCCTGGACGGCTCGGCCCTCTTGATCCGCGATGCCACCACCCTGGCCTTGGCCGAAGGCGTGCGATTGAACGCGGGCGACATTATCGAGACCGGCACCTCGGGCCGCCTGCTGCGCATCGAATTTGCCGATGGCGTGTTGCTCGATCTCGGCCCCGAATCGCGCATGTTGCTGACGCCGCGCCTGAGCGGCGACAAGAACCGCCCGCCCGCCAGGCTGCACCTGTTGCGGGGCGTTGTGAAGATGACGGCGCCGAAGCCCGAAGCGGCGGCTGCGGCCAGCCTGTCGTCGCTGGCGTTCGATGTGATCTCGTTGGGGCGAAGCGCGGTGTTCATGGTTCAGCCCGACGCGGCCTTTGCGTTCGCCGAGTCTGGCGAGGTGAACCTCCAGGACCGCGCGGCGGGCAAGCTGCGCTCTGCGGTGCGCTTGCCTTCCGGTGAATTCCTGTCGCGCGTCGGGCCGAGCGATGAAGCACGGGCGGTGATCACGCCTCGGCCCACGCCAGCCTTCATTCAACGCCTGCCCAAGCCTTTCATGGACAGCTTGCCGGCCCGTGCCGAGCATTTCAAGTCGCGTGAGGTCGAGCCTCGGCGCCTGGGCCCGATCACCTATGACACAGTCAGCGCATGGCTGGCTGCCGAAGGTTTGCGTGCCGGCTTTGTGGTGCGATGGAAGGCACTGGCGCGAGATGCCGAGTTCCGCAAGGGCCTGATCGCCCATCTGCGCGCCCATCCCGAATGGGACCGCACCTTGTTCCCCGAGAAATATCTGCCGAAGCCGGCGGCCGGCATGCCAGGGCCGGCCGTGCCGACCCGCGATGCGGCCTCGCGCTGAGCCGGGTTGCCGTATCAAAAGCCGCCGCTGAACAGGACGATCCGATGAAATTGCTGCTGAAGTTCAATCTCGTGTTTTTGCTGGTCTTCGCGATCGGCCTGGCGGTGTCGGGCTCGATCTCCCGCAAGCTGTTGCAGGAAAGCGCACACCAGGAAGTGATGGACCGGGCCCGGCTGCTGATGGAGAACGCCCTGGCCGTCAGCGCCTATACCTCGACGCAGGTCGCGCCGTTGCTCGAGACGCAGATGACCTACACCTTTCTGCCACAGTCAGTGCCGGCCTATTCGTCGACTGAGGTACTGAACATGCTGCGCAAGAACCATCCGGAATACGCCTACAAGTCGGCGATGCTGAACCCGACCAACCCGCGTGACCGCGCGCAGGACTGGGAAGAAGACCTGATCCAGCAATTTCGCCAGTCGCCCGATCGCACCGAATTCATCGGCCAGCGCGATACGCCCGCCGGCCCGACGGCCTACATCGCCCGCCCGATCCAGCTCAGCGGCCCGGCCTGCCTGCGTTGCCACAGTACCGTCGATGCCGCACCCAAGCCCTTGGTCGAAAAGTACGGCCCGGCCAACGGCTTTGGTTGGGCCCTGAACGAAGTGCTGGGAGCGCAGGTGGTATCGGTTCCGATGTCGGTGCCGCTGCAGCGCGCCGACCGTGCCTTCAGCATGGTGATGGCGTTGCTGAGCGGCGTGTTCGTGCTGATTGGCCTGGCACTCAACCTGATGCTGTGGAAGTTGGTGATCCAGCCGGTCAGCCAGCTCTCGCGCCTGTCGGATCGTGTGAGCCTGGGCGAGCTCGATGCGCCCGAATTCAGCGTCAAGTCGACCGATGAGATCGGCACCCTGGCCGAATCGTTCACTCGCATGCGCAAGAGCATGGTGCATGCGATGAAGATGCTCGATGCCTGACGGTGGTGATGGCGAGCCCATGGACGGCATAACGATCAAACGGCAGGCCTTGCTGCGAGGGCCGCTGTGAGCCATCCCGTGAAGCTCGGCAAATACCCGATCACCGGCGTAATCGGCAAAGGGTCGATGGGCGTGGTCTATCAAGGCTTCGACCCGGTCATCCACCGGCCGGTGGCAATCAAGACCATCCACAAGAATCTGCTCGACCAGAACCTCTCGGGCTCGTCCGCGACGGCGCGCTTTCAAAATGAAGCGCGGGCGGTCGGGCGGCTGGCTCACCCCGGCATCGTCGCGATCTATGAATATGGCGAAGACCAGGACGTCGCCTACATCGCGATGGAGTACGTCGAGGGCCGGCCCTTGTCGCAGATCCTGGCCGGCTCGCCGCGGCCGCCCGAAGGCGATGTGCTGACACTGATGGACCAGCTGCTCGATGCGCTGGCCTGCGCGCACCGCGCGGGCGTCTGGCACCGAGACATCAAGCCGGCCAACCTGATCGTGACCCACACCGGCCAGTTGAAAGTGACCGACTTCGGCATCGCGCGCATCGAGTCGGTGATGCTGACCCAGGTGACGTCGACCATCGGCACCTCGGGCTACATGGCGCCGGAGCAATACATCGGCGACGGTGTCGATCAACGCGTCGATCTCTTTGCCGCGGGTGTCTTGCTGTACCAGATGCTGACCGGGAATCTGCCCTTCATCGGCACGCCGGAATCGGTGATGTACAAGGTGCTCAACGAGCACCCGCTGCCACCGAGCCAGGTGTTGGAGGCGCAGCGCGCGGACTTCTATGACGCCATCATCGACAAGGCGCTGGCGAAAGCGCCCGAGCAGCGTTACGTCAGCGCGACCGAGTTTCGGGCCGCGCTGGCACGGCGGCGTGCCGATGGGGTCGAAGCCACCGAGCAGACCACGGTGATCGTCGTGCGGCCGGGCGCGTCCATCGTGAAGGGCGGAGCGCCAATGGCCACCGGCGCGCCCAGCGCGGCCGGCTCCGCGGGCACGCCGATTCCCGGCTGGGATGCGGCGACCTTGCAGCGGGTCGAGCTGGCGCTGGCGTCTTTCGTCGGGCCGATGGCCAAGGTGCTGGTGCGGCAGGCAGCCCGCCATTGCCAGGACCTGGCGATGCTGCAGGCGAGCGTCAGCGCCCATTTGCCGAGCGAGGACGAACGGCAGCGTTTCATCGCCAAGCTGGGCGGTGGCGCGGTGCCATCGTCGGCCGCGCCGGCCGGTGCGCCGGCCTCTGGTGGGTCATCGGCAGCTCAGCCGCCGTTGTCAGCGGAGCTGATCAGCGCGGCGCAGCGCGTGTTGGCCAGCCACATCGGGCCGATCGCCAGCGTGGTGGTCAAGAAGGTAGCGGCCCACGCCGAAGGCCGCGAGCATTTCCATCGCTTGCTCGGTGAGCAAGTCGCCGAAGGCGCTGAGCGGCAACGGCTGCTGGCCGATCTGCAGAAGAAGGCGTGAGGGAGACGCGATCGAGGTTAGGGTCGCCAGCGATGCTCAGGCGTAGTTTTCGGGGAACAGCCGGCGCTCGACCGATTCGATCAGGATGTGGATCACCTTGATGTGAAGCTCCTGCGAGCGGTCGGCGAATTTGCCGCCGGGCGTGCAGATCTCGATGTCGGCCAGCTCGCCCAGCAGGGCGCCGGGCTTGCCGGTCAGCGCAATCACCTTGGCGCCGCGCTCGCGGGCGGCGCGAGCGGCGGCGACCACGTTGGCGCTGCTGCCGCTGGTGCTGATCGCCAGCAGCGCATCGCCGCGGCGCGCGTGCGCTTCGATGTAGCGCGAGAAGACATGCTCGTAGCCATAGTCGTTACCGACGCAGCTGATGTGGCTCGGGTCGCTGATCGATGCGGCCGCCAGCGCGCGCCGGTTCTGCCGGTAGCGGCCTGACAGTTCTTCGGCGAAGTGCATCGCATCGCACATCGAGCCGCCATTGCCGCAACTGAACACACGGCCATCGTGTTCGAACACGTCGCTCAGCAAGGCGCCGGCGTCGGCAATGGCCGTGCAAGTGGCCTCATTGGCGATCAATGCTTCGAGCGCGGCCTTGGCGTCCGACAGGGTCTGCAGGATGTGAGATTGCATGGGGAATGGATGGAACGGGGAAGGCCTGCAGTGTGCCACCGCGACGCCCTCGGCTGGCTTGCGGATGCACCCAAGCCACGGCGGGCAGCTATCTCGAGCTGTGACCGATGCGTCACTGGCTCTGTCTGGCGCGGCACGGTGGCTGGCCGCTCATCGCGCTGAGGGGATTGCCATTCCGATGATGCGCAACGACGAAAGGTGATGTGCTTTATGGAGAAGCCGATTTGTCGGCGAATTCCTACGCTGCAAACGCCTTTGGGCTGGCAAACCATCGCGGCTCGTCCCGAATGACGCTTATGTATGGCCTGCGTATCGTGACGCTCATTGAACTTTCATGCCGCTGGTGGCGGCTTCAGGAGTGAGCCGAATGTCATCAGCAATTCTTTCGCCGGTGGAGATGCCTGTTCAGCGCGTGCCGTCTGCCGCTCGTGCACCTGCGGGCCTGAAGAATTTCCTGCCACCCAAAACCACCGAGCGGCTCTGGGGTGATCTGATCACCGAGTCGACGCGTGACCGCCAGTTCGTGGCGATGCTGCGTGGTTTCCGTGAAAGCGGTGGTCTGTTGCGTGGCGATGAAGTGGCGGTACAGATGCAGCGCACGTCGGGCTACGACGTTTCATTGCTTGCGCGCTGGATCGTGACCTCGCAAGTGCTGAGCTTCGAATGGCGCTCGGAGCTGTGGCTGCCGATGTTCCAGTTCGAGCCGAAAGACATGTCGCGCAGGGAAGCAGCGCGCCGCGTGATGGCCGAGCTGCAACCGGCGTTCGACGCATGGAATTTGTCGTCGTGGTTCTCGCAGCCCAATTCATGGTTGAACGACCGCGCACCGGCTGATTTGCTAAGCACCGAATTGCCTGCGGTATTGCAGGCGGCGCGTGCCGATCGATTCGTGGCGATGGGTTGACGACTGAGGCGGGCGGCGCCGCGCTTAGCGGGGTGTGCTGGCTGACGTTGGAAATCGAGCGACCGGTCAGTACGATTGTTGAATGAGGCCCCTTAACAAGAAGCCGCGATCGGCCCTCATTTTGGCTTTGCCACCAAGCGCAAATGGCTGGGCTGGATCACGGCCTCGTCACACACGATCAGCGCAAAGTGAACCACGTTCTCCAGCTCGCGAATATTGCCTGGCCAGGCACCGGCGCGAAGGGCACTGCGTGCCGCTTCGCTGAAGCTCATGCCTTGCAGGCCCATGCGGCCGGCGTGTAGCGCCAGGAAATGATCGGCCAGCGGCAAGATGTCGCCGCGCCGCTCGCGCAAAGGCGACAGATGCAAGGGTGCGACGCTCAGCCGGTAATAAAGATCTGAACGGAACGCCTGCGTTTGCACCGCTCGGCTCAAGTTCGCATGCGTGGCGGCCACCAGCCGAACATCCAGCGCGATCGGCTTGCGTGAGCCGATGCGCACCACCTGATGCTCTTGCAGTACGCGCAGCAGCTTGACCTGAAGCGCCAGGCTCAGATCGCCGATCTCATCGAGAAACAGCGTGCCGCCCTGCGCGGCTTCGAACCAGCCGGCGCGTGCCGTGATGGCGCCGGTGTAGGCCCCGGCCTCATGGCCAAACAGTTCGGCATCGATCATTTGCGGGCTGAAGCCGCCGCAGTTGACCGCGACGAAAGGGCCAGCGCGCTCACTTGTCTGGTGGATGTGCCGAGCCACCAATTCTTTGCCGGTACCCGTCTCACCGAGGATCAGAGCGGTCGCATCACTGCGGGCCACACGTTCGATCTGGCGCTGAAGTGCGCGGGAAATCGGGTCGTGAAACAGCAAGCTGGGTGGCGAGGGGGCCAAGGCCGCAGCGTGCGCGATGTCGGAGGGGGTCGGGGCGCGGGGGGATGTCGGCATGCGCCGATTGTTCCGTTCGATTCGCACGCTTGGAACGAAGGAAAGCGCATGAAGGCCGTGGCTGTGCGATGGCATGCGCATGGCAAGCAAGCCCGTCTGTGGCGATCGAGGCAATCGCTGCTGCGGCCTGTTGTGCTTGCAGCAGTTGCGGCTCGCATGCAGCAATAGGGGCGTGCGCCGAATCGGCGAAAAAAGAAGCCGATCAGCGATTCGGGTCGGATCAACACGATGAAAAGGCCGCGCCGGTTGATCCGGAGAATGAGGCCTTCTCTCCTCGAAAAGAAGGTGGAATTCGAATCAAGTGATGCGCTCCTATGGCTGGTTATTTATTCTGACCATGCCACCAACGCACATAAGCATCTGCAAAAGTCTTTGTTCACGCCTGCATCGCGCCTGCCCACACTGCTGCCGCAACGTGTCTCGCATTGGCTCGTCACTTATTCGCCAACATCTTCAGCAGGATCTCGATGAAACCTACTCTCTACTCGATTCGTCAGCGGGCGCTAGCGCGCGTGGCATGTGGTGCGGCACTGTTGTTGGGCGCCGCATGGGCGCACGCGCAAACGGGTTCGGTTGCGCCGGCAGACAGCCCTTATGGCCTCGGCGCCCTGTGGGCACAAAGCGATTTCGTCGCGAAGGGCGTGTTGACCTTGCTGGCGCTGATGAGCGCGGGCAGCTGGTACGTCATCGTCACCAAGCTGATCGAGCAAGTGAAGATCAATCGCCAGAGCCGTGATGCCAACAAGAGTTTCTGGGATGCCGAATCGGTGCGCAAGGGTGCCGATGGCCTCGGCAAGGACAGCGCTTACCGCTACATCGCCGAGGCAGGCATCGTGGCCACCGGCAAGCACAAGGGCTTGCTGCAGCACGTGGCCTTCAATGACTGGGTGACGCTGGGCATTCAGCGCGCCACCGAGCGCATCCAGGCTTCGTTGCAGAACGGTTTGGCCGTGTTGGCCACGGTCGGCTCGACCGCGCCGTTCGTCGGGCTGTTCGGTACCGTCTGGGGCATCTATCACGCGCTGACGGCCATTGGCGTTGCAGGCCAGGCTTCGATCGACAAGGTCGCCGGCCCGGTGGGCGAGGCGCTGATCATGACCGCCATCGGCTTGGCCGTCGCGGTGCCCGCGGTGCTGGGCTACAACTGGCTTGTTCGCCGCAACAAGGCCGCGCTGGATTCAGTGCGTGCCTTCGGCCAGGACCTGCATTCGGTGTTGCTGTCGCAGAACGCAGTGGCATGACATCGCATTGGCATGACATGAAGCGCAGCCGCATGAACAGGGCAATCTCATGGTGATGAACTTGGGCGCATCCGACGCGGATGACGAAGTGGTGTCCAGCATCAACACGACCCCGTTGGTCGATGTGATGCTGGTGCTGTTGATCATTTTCCTGATCACGATCCCGGTGGTGAACTTCTCGGTGCCGGTCACGCTGCCCAAGGAAACCAACGAGGTGCGTGAGACCAAGCCGGAGAACATCGTCATCACCGTCGATGCGCAAGGTGCGATCTATTGGCAAGACACCCGCGTCAACGGCACCGAAGCGCTGGTCCAGCGGCTGCAGCAGGTTGCGCAGCAGGACCCGCAGCCCGAGGTGCAGATTCGCGGCGACCTGAATGCCGACTACGAGCCGGTGGGCAAGATCGTTTACGCCTGCCAGCGTGCCGGCATCGCCAAGCTGGGTTTCATTACCGAGCCTCCCGCGCACGGCTGAGCCCGCGCTGTCTCCATTCATCTGTAAGGTTATGCCATGGGAATGCAAGTCAATGCGTCGGCTGCCGACGACGAGCCGATCCTGGACGTCAACACGACGCCGCTGATCGACGTGATGCTGGTGCTGCTGGTGATGTTGATCATCACCATTCCGATCCAGCTGCATGCCGTCAAGCTGAACCTGCCGGTCGGCACGCCACCGCCCAGCGTGGTCCAGCCCGAGGTCGTGAAGATCGACATTGATGCCAGCAGCACGGTCTACTGGAATGGCAACCCACTGGCCGACCATCAGGATCTGCTGGGCAGGCTGAAAACCATCGCGGCCCAGCCCGAGCCGCCCGAAGTGCATGTGCGGCCCCACAAGTTCGCCAAGTACAACAGCTTCGTGGAAGTCATGGTCGCGCTGAACCAGAACGGCCTGCACAAGATGGGCGTGGTCGGCAGCGAGCAGTACATCGACAACTAGCACACAGAGGTTCAGATGAGCGCTGTATTTCCGCCGCAAGGCTCTCTCTCGTTTCCAGGCTCGCTGCCCGCACCGCCCGGTGCGGGTGGGGGCAAGCGCAGCACCGGCCTGATCGTGGTCGTCGGGCTGCATGTGTTCGTGGCCTGGGCTCTGGCTTCGGGCCTGGCCCGCAAGGCGGTCGAGATCGTCAAGAAGCCGATCGAGATGGCGGTGATCCGCGAGGCGCCGCCCCCGCCGCCTCCACCGCCGCCGAAGGTCGAGAAGATCAAGGAGGCGCCGAAGCTGAAGCCCCCGCCGCCGGCTTATGTGCCGCCGCCCGACATCACCCCAACTGCGCCGCCCCCGGCGCCGGTGATCCAGGCTGTGCAGCAAGAGCCGCCGAAAGAGCCGGTGGTGATTGCGCCACCGCCGCCGCCTGCCCCCGAGCCCAAGCCGGTAGCGGTGAAGCAGGAGATCAGCGTGGCCTGCCCCGGCTACCAGTCGGTGCTGGCTCAGGCGCTTGAAGATGCGATCGACCGTGTCGGCATCGAAGGCTCGGTGCGCACGCTGATCAAGGTGCGTGGCTCGCAAGTGGTCGATGTGCTGCCGCAGTCGGGGCCGAAGGAGTACTACAAGTACCTGACCGCCGCGATCAAGCGCATGCGCTGCTCGGCCGGTGGTGATCAAGATGTGCAGGTCACCCTGGACGTTCAGTTCAAGAAGTAAGTCTCAAGCTGAGGGGTTCGCTGCGCGAGGGGTGCAGCGACGAGGCCCGCGGTCTGCCGATGTGCAGCCTGCGGGCTTTTTTTGCCCCTTCTTCTTTGCTGCTTTCCTTTTGCTGCTTTCCGAAGATCGGAAGAGCACACGTCTGAACTCCAGTCACTAGC
>CAHJWV010000258.1 GCA_903643055.1 Burkholderiales bacterium
TTTAAGCGAGCTGATCGATCAGAGTCTCAGCCACCGCAAGCCTATCGCGATGAGGGCTTGCTTGCCGATCGCTTGGCGGGCGTGCTTGCGGGAGCCGTTTTGCCGGCGGCAGATGAGGCGCTGCGTCGTGAGCGAGAAGGCGCTGCCGGGTCTGCCGGCTTCGTCGCAGTGGCGCCCGTGAGGGCGGCAAGCTGCGACCTCAGCTCATCGACACGCTGGTTGAGCGCTTCGACATCGCCGGCGCTGGGTACGCCCAGCTTGCGCAGCGCGCGGGCCGTTCGCTCCTCGAAGATCGATTCGAGCCGGTCCCATTGCTGGCCTGCCTTGGCGCTGGCATCACTGGCGATGCCGCTGATCTGGTCGGTCAGGTGATGAAGGTGGTTCAACTGGGCCAACTTGTCTTCGGCCACGGTCTGTGCCTGCTGCTGAAGCTGCGTGCCTTCCTTGACCAGCGCGTCGAACACCTTGCCACCTTCTTGCTGCGCTTTCGCGAAGGCGCCCAAGCCGGCCAGCCAGATCTGCGCCGCGGAATCGCCCACCGTGCCTGCGAACGGGTTGACGGGCGCCTGCGCCGGCGTATCGGCTGCTTGCGCCGAGGATGGCTTCTTCTTGCTCATGTTGTGCTCCGCTGCGTGCTGGGGGCATCGCGAAATCCATGAATCCCGAATCTTCGATACCGAACCTCGGGCCGAAACGTCACCACGCAGGCGTCAATGCGCTGCGCTGACCTGCGTTTCTTCTTTGGCAGGGCGTGGTGCTTTCAGCCAGTGGGTCAGCGTGGCATCGGTCGGAATGAACAGGCGCAGCGTGGCGCCTTTGCTCAGGCGCTCTTCGCCGGCCAACTCGCCGTCTTCGATGCCGCGCGGGTTGTAGCCCAGCGCCAGCACGACGCGGTGGTTGAGCTGCACGCTCAAGTTGGCGCCAAAGCCATGCTCCGCAGGCAGCGCGCTGTCGTTCAGGCGGGCCACATGCACGCCGAGATCCCAGCGTTCGGCCAGGTGCTTGGTCACGCGAGCCATCGCCAGGTTGGTCGTTCTGAGTTCGGCCTCCTGGAAGGCGTCGTCGCGGTTCCAGCGCCGCGCTGCGAGCAGCAGGTAGTTGTAGTCGCCACGGCCTTGCCAGTCGAATTCGGCCGAGCCGATGTGCGCGCGTCGATCCGAGAAATCCGGGTTGGTCACCTTGTCGAACAACGCGTTGCGGCCGATGAAGGTGTAGCGCCAAAAGGTACTGAACTGGCGTTCTTCCGGTTCCTGCCAGCCCAGGCCGGTCGAGAACTCGGCGGAGTTGGTCGGAATGTCGGTCGGGCGGTCATGCGGTTGAACGCCGGTCACGCTGCCACGGATCACCGCGACACTGCTGTCGCCGATGCGCCGGGTGTAGTCGGCGCTGGCGAAAGCCGTGTTTTTCAGCGGCGTGCGCACCGCCTGGAGTTCGGTATAGAAGGAATGGTCTGGAAAGTCGTTGTTGGCCAGTCGAACGTCGAAGGTGTTCGATCTCACCGCGTTGTCACCACCAACCGGGATGCCGCTTTCAACCAGCGTTTGCAGGCTCCATTTCGGCGCCAACTCGGTGGTGTGGCGCCAACCCACCACCATCAGCGCATCGCTGTCATCCAGCAGGCTTTGATGGCGCACCTGCACATACACCAGGCCATCGCGCGAGCCCTCCGGCGCTTCGATACCGAGCACGCGGCGATAGGTGTCTCGTTCTTCCAGGCCAGACGACGACAGCAGCCCCAACTGCGGCGCCTCGCGCCAGTACATGCGCGTGCCGCTGAACATGCCCGTGGGCTGATAGTCGACGCCGAACTCGGTCCGGGCATCGGCCAGCCGTTCGTCACCTGGCAGCATGTTGGGCTTGATGGCTCGTTGATATTGGGCGTTCAGGTTGAGTCCGGGCTTCACTTGCCATTGCGTCTGCACACCGCCAAAGGTGGCCCGAGGCTCGTGGTCGACCCAGGATTCGCGGGCTTCATGGTCCTGCAGGCCGGCGCTGCGCACGAATCCTTCGACCCACAAATCGGACGAGCCGACGCGAAGGCCCGTTTGCACGTCGGTGCGGGCAATGCCGCTGTTGTCGTCATGCAGGCGCAGGCCCTGGGTGCGCCAGGTCCAGCCCGGCGCCAGCGTGGTCCAGACCGAGCCGCCGTTTTCACGGCCGGTGCCGTCATGCTGGTTGTAGGCGCGAAATTGATTGGTGCGCCCCTCATGCAGGATCTCCCAGGTGCGCGCGGGCTGGCCTGCTGCCGGAATGCCCACGCCTGCGCTGCTGAGCCGGCCGGTCGGGCGTTCATCGAGCGACAAGGTCCAGCGCTTGCCCAAGTCGACCAGCTTGCGGCGGCCATCGACCCGGTAACGGCGCTCGGGGTTCGGCCCCAGCGCGTTGACGACCAATCCGTCAAGAAAGTCTTGCCAGGTCTCCAAGGTCGAGCGCAAGGTCGTTTGCTCGGGCTGGTTGTCGGGATTGGTTGAAGGGTCGGGCGCTGGCGAAGTCTCGACTGCAGACGCCGCACCGGAGGGCGCCTCGGCGGCTTCGGGATCTGCTGCGTTGGCGGCCAGCGGCGCCAGCGCGATCAGGCAACCCGAGAACAAGGCTGCGCTGGAGAACGCTGATAGCAAAGGGGGAACATGCATGGGTTCGAAGTGTCGCAGCAAGATGCGCGAATGAGATCGTTAATGCCCAAGTCCGACAAGGGTAGTCAGGACGGACTTTCGACTGTTGGCTCCTCTGCCGATGCAGGGTTTGCCAGACTTGGCGGCGTTTGCAGGCTCGTGATGTCGATCGTGCGGGTGCCATTCAGGAATTGCGCAGGGCGCAAGGCGGTGCGCCCTACAATTTGCCGCACTCAACTTTCATCCACCCCCACGCCATGAACAACGAGCCCCCCGCTGCCGGCCCATCCCATGTCGCCGAACTGGCCAACATCGCCCCGCGCGACAAGGCCGAGATCCTGGCGCAGGCTTTGCCATACATCCGAAAGTTTCACGGCAAGACGATCGTGATCAAGTACGGCGGCAATGCGATGACCGATCCGGCCTTGCAGCTGGATTTCGCCGAAGACGTGGTGTTGCTCA
>CAHJWV010000259.1 GCA_903643055.1 Burkholderiales bacterium
TGGTCTGGAAGTCGATGTGGACTTGCTGCGCAGAAGACCTCTCAGGGGTCATCACGTCGTTCGTCGCTGCCACAGCCCATGTCGTCGGTAAGCTTGCTTCAGCATGACCACCCAACCCTGCCCCAGGCCTATCCTGCTCGCGCGTCCAGGTTTCGATGAGAGCCCGAGCGCCGGACGTTTGAGCCAGCTGTATCCGAGCCTCAGATGTCTCTGCCTGTCTACTTGTTGGAAGGAAGCAGATAGGCCTCGAAACGCTCAGGCTGTTGGCGCCGACCGAAAACTGAGCCACTTTTGAGGGTAGTGCCGACCGAAAACTGAGCCAGGTGAACAACTACTCTGCTGCTTTTTTGTGCAGCAGAGGACGAGGAGTGATCACCATGGACATGATTGGCAGGATCCGGCGTTTGCATAGCCGGAAGAACAAGTCGGAGCGCGAGATCTCGCGAATCACGGGGCTGTCGCGCAACACGGTTGCGAAGTGGCTGCACGGCGAAGTTGATGGCCCGCCGAAGTACCGGCGCGGCGAGCAGCCGAACAAGCTCACCGTATTCCACGAGGCGCTCAAGCAGGCGCTGAAGGCCGACGCGCGGCGGCCAAAGCACGAGCGGCGCACGGCCCGCGCGCTGTACGCCGAGATCAAGACGGCTGGCTACGACGGCGGCTACAGCCGGGTGACTGACTTCATTCGGGCGTGGCGCCAGGGCGAAGGCCAGGGTGCTGCGGTCAATGCCTTCGTCCCGCTAGCCTTCGAGCTCGGCGAGGCGTACCAGTTCGACTGGAGCGAGGAAGGCCTGGTGGTGGGCGGCATCTACTACCGGGTGCAGGTCTCGCACATGAAGCTGTGCGCGTCGCGGGCGTTCTGGCTGGTGGCCTATCCGAGCCAAGGCCACGAGATGCTGTTCGATGCCCACACCCGGTCGTTTGCGGCGCTCGGCGGTGTAGCCCGGCGCGGCATCTACGACAACATGAAGACGGCAGTCGACAAGGTGAAGAAGGGCAAGGGCCGCGTCGTCAACGAGCGCTTCGCCACCATGTGCGCTTCGCCACCATGTGCGCGCACTACCTGGTCGACCCTGACTTCTGCAACGTGGCCAGTGGCTGGGAGAAAGGTGTCGTCGAGAAGAACGTGCAGGACAGCCGCCGGCGCATCTGGATTGACGCGGCCAAGGTCAAGTTCGGCAGCTTCACCGAGCTCAACGCCTGGCTGGCTGATCGTTGCCGGGCCCTGTGGGAGGAGGTTCGGCACCCCGAGCATGAGCAGTTCAGCGTGGCCGAGATGCTGGAGCACGAGCGGGCGCACCTGATGCCCATGCCCACGCCGTTCGACGGCTACGTCGAGAAGCCGGCGCGGGTGTCGAGCACCTGCCTGGTGTCGGTGGCGCGCAACCGCTACTCGGTGCCGTGCGAGTTGTACGGGCAGATGGTCAGCACGCGGCTGTACCCGGCCAGCGTGGTGGTGGTGGCCGACGACAGAATGGTGGCCCGCCACGACCGGCTGAGCAACGCTGGGGAGACGAGGTATGACTGGCAGCACTACATCCCGCTGCTACAGAGGAAGCCCGGTGCACTGAGGAACGGCGCGCCGTTCGCCGACATGCCCGAACCGCTGCACAGGCTGCGCCGCGCGCTGCTGCGCAACCCGGGTGGGGACCGTGTGATGGCGCAGGTGCTGGCCATCGTGCTGACGGCCGGACTGGATGCCGTGCTGGTGGCGGTGGAATTGGCGCTGGAGACGGGGCCACCCGGCAAGGTCAGCGTCGAACACGTGGTCAACGTGCTGGGCAGGCTGAACGCGGTGCCGGCGCCGCCGACGGCGGCCACACACTTGAAGGCCACCACGCCGCCGTTGGCTGACACGGCGCGCTACGACACCCTGCGTGGCGATGGCAGCACCGCCGACGCCTTGGATGCCACCCCCGAGGGAGCCAGCCATGAAGCCTGACGTGCTGGTCGAACTCAAGGCGCTGCGCCTGCACGGCATGGCCGGCGCGTGGGCTGATCTGCTCGAACAAGGTGGCAACACCGGCGTGGAGTCCTCGCGCTGGCTGATTGAGCATCTGCTGCAGGCCGAGGGCACAGACCGTGCGATGCGCTCGGTCAGCCACCAGATGAAGGCCGCGAAGTTCCCGATGCATCGCGACCTGGCGGGATTCGACTTCGAGGTCTCGTCGGTGGACCGCAAGCTGGTGACGACACTGGCCACGACGGCATTCACCGCCGACGCGCACAACGTCGTTCTGGTGGGCGGACCGGGCACGGGCAAGACGCATCTGGCCACGGCCATTGGCGTGGCCGGCATCACCCGGCAGGGCAAGCGTGTGCGGTTCTACTCTACGGTCGATCTGGTCAATGCGTTGGAGCAGGAGAAGGCGCAAGGCAAGGCGGGCCGCATCGCCACGAGCCTGCTGCGCCTGGATCTGGTCATCCTCGACGAACTGGGCTACCTGCCGTTCAGTCAGGCCGGTGGGGCCATGCTGTTCCACCTGCTCAGCCGCCTGTACGAGCACACCAGCGTGGTGATCACGACCAACCTGGACTTCGCCGAATGGTCCAGCGTGTTCGGCGACGCGAAGATGACCACGGCGCTGCTGGACCGCCTCACGCACCACTGCCACATCGTGGAGACGGGCAACGAGTCGATCCGCTTCAGCCGCAGCACGGCCGAGGCCAAGAAGCGCATCAAGGCACGCGAGCAGACACGCAAAGGTGCCAAGACCGAGCCAGAAGCCGAGCCGTTCTGACCGGGCGCCGCGCGATCAACACAGCCTCAAGGACGTCAACGAAACAGTCCAGGACCTAAACTTATCCACAGCCGACCCTCTCAAAGTCGGCTTCCACCCCTGGCTCAATATTCGGTCGGCGCGGTGGCTCAGATTTGAATCGGCGCCGACACTCAAGGTTCTTCAGCACTTGCAAGGTGCCAGTGGCGAACTCGCGGATGGACTGGCTGTCCGGAGGAAGCGGCGAGA
>CAHJWV010000260.1 GCA_903643055.1 Burkholderiales bacterium
GCCCCGCCCCCGCTGCTGCGACTGCGCTGGCCGGCGCTGGCGGCCGAGCTGCTGCTGGGCCGCCAGGCCTTGCCGCCAGAAGACCTCGGCCTGCTCAGCGAAGGCAGCGCGCTGCTGATCGAAGCCAGCTTCGTGGCGCGGTGGCAGGTGTTGCTGCGACCCGATGGCGCCTCCATGGGCCGGCCGCTGCAGCAGGCGGCGCACGGAGCCTGGCAGCCTGCTGTCGCGGGCAGTGAAGTCTCCCGAGAAGCCGGCGCCATCGCGGGCGATGGCACGGGGGGTGACCTCGGCATCAGCAGCGGCTTTGACGCCACCACCCACGATGCCCCGAGCGAGGTCCGCAGCGATGTGATGGACGAGGTCATTCCCGACCAGGTCATTGAGCACGGCCATGAGCACCGCATCGGCAGCGATGGCAGAGCGGCGCACCGCAGCGCGCTGGAATTCCGCCAACCGCTTGGCGCTACGCTGCCGGCCGAGATGCTGCTCGGCTGGCAGGCGGTGTCGCTGCATCCGGCAAGCGCGGTGACGCTCTGGTGGGCGGGCAGCCGCCGGCCGCGTTTGCTCGCCGAAGGGCAGTTGCTGCCGTGGGGCCGCGGCCAGGCCCTGCGCGTGACGCAGGTGCTCGATCGGCCACTGCTGCAGCGGCTGCAGGCGGAGCGCGCATGGACCTGACTCAGTTCTCTCCCGCCTCGGCGCTGCTGACGGTGGTGCTGCTGGCGCTGGCGCCGATGGTGGCGGTGATGGTCACGTCCTTCACCAAGCTGGTGGTCGTGTTCGGCCTGCTGCGCAATGCATTGGCGCTGCAGCAGACGCCGCCCAACATCGTGCTGAACGGCCTGGCGCTGGTGCTCAGCGTGTATGTGATGTTCCCGGTCGGCGTGCAGATGCAGCAGCGCGCCGGCGACCTGACCGGCGCGGCCAACACGCAGGTGATGCTGGCCGCAGCCGACCGCGCGAAAGAGCCGCTGCGCGACTTCCTCGTGCGCCATGCGCGGCCGCTGGAGCGGGCCTTCTTCCTGAAGACGGCCCAGCGCTCGCTGCCGCCCGAGCAGGCCACGGCGCTGACCGACCGCGACTTCATCGTCGTCGTGCCGGCCTTTACCGTCAGCGAGCTGACCGTGGCTTTCGAGATCGGCTTCCTGATCTTCCTGCCCTTCCTCGTCATCGATCTGGTGATCGCCAACATCCTGATGGCCATGGGCATGCAGATGCTGTCGCCCACCACCGTGTCGCTGCCCTTCAAGCTGCTGCTGTTCGTGCTGATCGACGGCTGGGTGAAGCTGGTGCACGGGTTGATCCTCACCTACCACTGAACCCGATGGAGCGGCTGCATGCGCAATGAAGTGATCCAGTTGACCCAGCAGGCGCTGTGGTTCGTGCTACTGCTGTCGGCGCCGCCGATCCTGGTGGCGGCAGTGGTGGGCCTGCTCGTCGCCTTCGTGCAGGCCGCCACGCAGCTGCAGGAGCAGACGCTGCCCTTCATGCTGAAGTTCGTGGCCATCGTGCTGACGCTGTTCGTCACCGCGTCGATGCTCGGCGGCGGGTTGTATCAGTTCGCCGACCATGTGTTCAGCGATTTCGCCAGCATGGTGGCGCGCTAAGTGGGCGGTCATCTGGGCGGTGATTTGGGCGGCAGCCTGAGCAGCTTTGCCTCGCTGTCACCAATGGACGTGCTGCTGCTGTGGGGCCTGTGCGCCACCCGGGTGGCGGCGGCCTTCTTGCTGCTGCCGCTGTTCAACCAGGAGGTGATGCCGCCGCTGGTGCGCAACGCCATCTTTCTGAGCCTGGCCGCGCTGGCGCTGGCGCTGCAGGGCCCGCAACTGCTGCAGGCGCCGCTGCCTTGGCGCGATGTGGCCAGCCTGCTGACGCGCTTCGGGCGCGAGCTTTTCATCGGCGTGGCGCTGGGCTTTTTCTGGGCCGTGCTGCTGTGGTCTTTCGAGGCGGCCGGCCAGATCATCGACACCAAGATCGGCGCGACGATGGCGCAGATCATCGACCCGCTCGGCGGCCACCAGACCTCGCTGAATGGTGCGCTGCTGTCGCGCCTGGCCGGCTGGGTGTTCATGAGCAGCGGCGGCTTCATGCTGATGGTCGGCAGCCTGCTGGAAAGCTACGGCGCGTGGCCGCTGCACGGCGAGCCGCGCAGCCTGTGGGCCGGTGGCGTGCGCCTGTTCCAAGACGGCTTCGGCCAACTGATGGCGCTGAGCCTGTTGATCGCCGGCCCGGCCCTGCTGCTGGCCTGGGTGATGGATCTGGCGCTCGGCCTCGTCAACCGCTTTGCACCGCAGCTGAACCTGTATGCCGTGGGCAGCTCGCTGAAGAGCATTGCGGTGCTGTGGCTGCTGCTGCTGCAGATGGGCTTCCTGGCCAACCTGCTGGCCGACCGGCTGCTGCGCCAACCGTTCGAGCTGCAACTGTTGTTGAAACAGCTGCTCGGCTGAAGGCAGGCGGTTCGCGATCTTTGATTTCGGTCGGTGGATCTCGGTCAGTGGATGTCGATCGGTTCAGTTCGATGAACCATCCGATGTTCAGTCCGACGGATGGCGGCTGTGCATCGATGTGCCGCCTGCGGCCTCAACGCGCGGCCGACAGCCAGCCGCCGCGAAAGTCGGCCTTCGCGAGACCGCGCCGAAGCGTCTCGTTGCTGCGCATCAGCTTCCAGATCAGGCCGCTGCGGTAGTTTTCGATCATCAGCACCACCGGCCCGCTGTTCAGCGCAAAGCGCCACGGCGAGACCCAGCCGATCGCGCTCTTGCCGTCGTTCCAGGTCGGGTTGAACGAGTTGCCCGGCAGGTAGTCGGGGTACTCGTTCATCATGTGGGCAATGTGCTGCATCGTCGGTATCACGACATCGGGCGCGAAGGGCAGCGAAGCCACCGAGGCCCAAGGCGCGATGGTGCCGTCATCGGGGCCGTAAGGCGCGCCGCGCGCGGCATAGCCGAGCAGGTGCCGCTTGCGCCCGTTCATCATGACGTCGAGCGGGCCGGGGCCGTCGCAGGCCGTCCATCCCCAGCAGATCTGGCAGTAGGTATCGAAGTGCTTCGGGTTGCGGATCGCGTACTCGCGCTGGACCAGCGTGGCCCGGCGGCTGTTTTCGAAATAGTCGATGCCGCGATCGCGCATGAACGCATCCTGGATGCCTCGGAAATCGACCCACATGTGCGCGTACTGGTGGATGAACAGCGGCCCGGCGGCCAGGTGCTCGTGCCCGTAGATGCGGCGCCAGCGATAGCCTTGAAGCCAGTGGTCCCAGGCCGAGGCGGGAACCGGATGCTGCGGCGAGCCCAGCGCCAGCGCGTACATCCAGATCGCTTCGCTG
>CAHJWV010000261.1 GCA_903643055.1 Burkholderiales bacterium
CCCGCCAGGAGGTGGCCGAGCACCTGCGCCATGTGGACGGCGTGATGCTGGGCCGCGAGGCCTATCACAACCCGTGGCTGATGGCCGATTGGGATGAGCGCTTCTTCGGTGATGTGCCGCGCGAGACCGACCGCCGTGCGGTCGAGGCGCAGATGGTCGATTACATGCAGCGTGTCGGCGCCGGTGGTGAGCCCTGGTCGCGTGTGGCGCGCCACATGCTCGGCCTGCGCCATGGGTTGCCGGGGGCTCGCCGTTGGCGCCAAGTGTGGTCAGACCATCGACTGAAAGGCGAGCCAGCCGCGGTGGTCAGCCGCCTGGCGCATGGTGAGTTGATGGATGAGCTGGCTGTATTCAGTTGAGCCGGGCTGCTGCACAGATTCAACTCACGTATTCACAAGGTTAGGCGAACTGCAGCGCGCAGGCCGATCAGCCGAGTTTTGACAAAGTCGCCAGTTCAGACGCGTTGCGCCGCCGTCCTGGCCAAGTGGCCAACACCAGGCCCGCGAGGGCCAGCCCGAAAGCGGCGGCCTGCACCGGCGAGACTTGCTCACCGAGAAAGACCACGCCGGTCAGCGCCGCGCTGATCGGCAGCAGCACGGTAAAGACCCCTGCCGATGACGCCGGCACATGCTTCAGGCCGCTCATCCACAGCCACACGGTGATCATGCTGGCTGCCAGCGCATAAAAGACCAGCAATGCCCAGGGCAGCGCGCCGACGGCGCTGAAGTCAAAGCTCAGGGCCTGCCAGATGCCCAAGGGCGTGACCAGCACCAGCCCCCACAGATTGACCATCGCGCTGATGCGCTTCGCAGAGATGCTGCCGGCGAGCTTCTTTCCGATCACGACATAAATGCCTTCGCACAGCACCGCGCCGAACAACAGCAGGTTGCCGAGCAGCGAGGGGGGCGCGGCGATATCGCCGGTGTGCTTGACGAAAGAGACGAGGCCGATGCCTCCCACGGCGCAGACGATGCCGACGACGACGCGCGGCGTGATGCGCTCGCGCAGCGTGACCCACGACATCAACGCGACCACCGCCGGGATGGCGGCCATGATGACGCCAGCGGCGAGCGCCGAAGTCATCGACACGCCAAACAGCATGCAGATCGAGAACAGGAAGTTGCCGAAGAAGGATTCGAAGAACAGCAGCTTGCGGGTTTGGGGTGTCAGCGACGCTTCGCCCTCGGCCCGCTTGAACCAGCCGACCATGGCAACCGCCGCCATGCCGAAGCGCAGCCACGCTAGCAGGAACACCGGAAAGATCGCGACCAGCAGCTTGGAGAAACCGACGTAGACGCCGACGAGTGACATGCTTGCGGCAAGGCAAAGATAGGAAATCCAGTGGATGCTGGCTGCCGCAGGATGGAGAGCCGTTTGGATGGCGGATGAGGAATCGGTTCGTGCGTGCATCGCCGTCATGATGCCCGAGCTCAGCGGGCCGTTCGTGTGACTGGGCTTGGGGTGAATCGGGCCGCGTCAGGGCCGTGCTGGCGAGCCCGCCATCGCGTGGATCACAGCCACGCTGGATCGGTCGAGGCTGCGTCAATGCCTGTGTTCCCTTGCCGGTAGGGACTTCGCCGTCAGTGACATGCCCCTGAAAATTACGGCTGCATTGTTTTTTTGGAAAAAATATAGGAATAAACCCGCGCATCGAAGCCGTGCCAAAGAAATCAATACTGCCGGCGATTCACCGCTGACTTGGGTCGTTCTGTCTTTCGGTTCTGTCTTTTGATTTTTCTGTTCCACCTCCGGGTTCTTGATTTCCGCATGACATCGCCGTGTTCTTCCCTGACGCTCCTGCTGCCCGAGTTGTGGCGCTTTGCGCTGCGCTTGAGCCAGCATCGCGAAGGCGCGCAAGTACTGGTTCAACAAACCTGCGTGCTGGCCCTGGAGCGCCTGCCGCAGTGGCCGAACGACACGCCACCGCTGCCGTGGCTCTATTCGATTCTTTACGGCCTGTGGGCTCGTGACTTGGCCGAGCAGGCTTCGCTCGATGATGGGGATGCTAACGATGCGCCTGAGCTGCCGGCACTGCAGGATGGCTTCGAATTGGGCGACGACGCGGATGACACCGACCGCTTTCGCCAAGTGGTGGAGGCGGTCAGCGCGCTGCCGCCGTCGCAGCGGGTGGTGATGCTGCTGGTGGCCGTCGAAGGGCTCAGCTACCGCGAGGCCAGCGAAGTGCTGGATGTGCCGATCGACACGCTGCTGAGCCGCCTGTCGCGCGCGCGGTTGACCATCGGTGCGCGCTTTGCCGCGCCATTGCACAAGGGGCATCAACATGCGGCCTGACGCACAAACTGCGATGGCTTATGTCGATGGCGAACTGCCACCGCGCAGTTGCGCCGAAGTAGAGGCGGCGATCGCGGCCAATCATGATTTCGCCGGCATGGTGAACGCGATGCGTGCCTCGCGCCTGCCCTACGGCAACGCCTTCGCCCAGGAGCGCACGCCGGCCTTGCCGCTTTGGCTACAAGCGCGCGTCAGTGCGCTGGTGTCTGCCGAGCCGGCCGACGAGCCCGCGCCCGAAGACTGTGCGGCCGTGCTGTCACCGATCGGACGCGTTCACGCGATCGATTTCCCGTCTGGCCCGCTGATGGCACCGCCCGCGATGGCGTTTCCAAATCGCGATGCCGAAACACAGCGATCGCCGCCAAACGGGCGCGCGCGAGGCGCGCCTCGCCTGATCGCGATCGCACTGGGGCTGTTGTCGCTGATCGGGTTGCTGGCCGGTTATCTTGGAACTCAGCGTTTCGAGCAATCGGTGCCGGCGCTGGT
>CAHJWV010000262.1 GCA_903643055.1 Burkholderiales bacterium
GCCCGGCGCTGGCAATGACCGCACCTTGCGCATCTTTGCTTATGTAGACGCCGGCAATGTGTGGGGTGATGACAAGCTGACGATCCCGGATCCGCTGCGGGTATCGGCAGGTCTTGGATTGAGCTGGGTCTCGCCGGTCGGGCCGCTGAAGCTCAGCTATGGCACGCCCATCAAGTACACCTCGCAAGATAGAATTCAACGTTTGCAATTCCAGATCGGGACCGCGTTCTAATGAACACCTCATTCTTGAAATCGGTGCTGTCGGCCTCTTGCCTGGCTGTCGCTGCGTTGAGCGTGCAGGCGCAAGACCTGAAGATCGGCTATGTCAACAGCGACCGCGTGCTGCGCGATGCACTGCCGGCGCAAGCGGCGCAATCGAAGATCGAAGCCGAGTTCAGCAAGCGTGACAAAGACCTGGCCGAGCTGGGCGCCCGGCTGAAGGCTGCTGCAGACAAGCTGGAGAAAGATGCGCCGACCTTGGCCGAGTCTGAGCGGGCGCGCCGCCAACGCGAATTGGTCGATCAGGACCGGGAAATTCAGCGCAAGCGTCGCGAATTCCAGGAAGACCTGAACCAGCGCAAGAACGAAGAGCTGGCGGCTGTCGTTGACCGTGCCAACAAGGTCATCAAGCAGATCTTCGACCAGGAGAAATACGATCTGATCATTCAGGAAGTGATTTTTGCCGGTCCGCGCATCGACATCACCGACAAGGTGATCAAGGCGCTGAACGCCCAAGGTGGCAAGTGATCCGGTGGACATCACGCTGGGTGACATCGCCGCGCATCTCGGCGGCGAACTGATCGGAGATCCGGGCCAGACGATCTCTCGCATCGGCCCGTTGGAAGGCGCAACGCCCGCAACGATCTCCTTTCTTTCCAATCCGCGTTATCAATCGCAGCTGGCCGAATCCGAAGCCGGCTGCGTGATCGTCTCGCCGGCCATGCGCGAGGTGGCCGTGGCTCGCGGTGCGGCGTTGGTGCTGCCCGATCCTTATCTCGGTTTCGCCAAGCTCACCCAATGGTGGGCAAAGCGGCACCGTGTGGCGCCGCCGGTCGGCATCCATTCCAGCGCCCTGGTTGACCCGAGCGCCGAGATCGACCCGAGCGCAAGCATCGGGCCTTTGGTCGTGATCGAGGCCGGCGCGCGCATTGCCGCAGGCGTGGTGCTGGGCGCACACAGCTTCATCGGCGCCGGTGCCCGCATCGGCGAGCAGACACGCTTTGCCGCCCATGTGAGTTTCCATCACGATTGCAGCATCGGGGCGCGTGGTTTGATCCACAGTGGGGCGGTGATCGGGGCCGATGGCTTCGGCTTCGCGCCAACGCAAGGCCGCTACGAAAAGATCGAACAACTGGGCGCCGTGCGCATTGGTGATGACGTCGAAATCGGCGCGAATACCTGCATCGACCGCGGTGCGCTCGATGACACGGTCATCGACAACGGCGTCAAGCTCGACAACCTGATCCAGATCGCCCACAACGTGCGCATCGGTGAACACACTGCCATTGCCGCGTGCACCGGCATCGCCGGCAGTGCGGTCATCGGCCCGCGTTGCACGATCGGTGGTGCGGCCAACATCAACGGGCACATCCGGCTTGTCGAAGGCGTCCATGTCTCGGCGGTAAGCATGGTGTCGCATTCGCTGCTGAAACCCGGCCATTACACCGGCTTCTTCCCCCTCGATGACAACGCGTCATGGGAAAAGAACGCCGCCACCTTGCGCAACCTGCATGCCTTGCGGCAACGGGTGCGTGAGCTCGAGAAAAAATCAAACTGACATGATGGACATTCACCGCATCCTGAAGAAGATCCCGCACCGATATCCGATCCTGCTGGTCGATCGTGTGCTGTCGCTGGAGAAGGGCAAGCGAATCACGGCGCTCAAGAATGTCAGCATCAACGAGCCCTTCTTCGTTGGCCACTTCCCGCACCGGCCGGTGATGCCGGGCGTGCTGATGCTCGAGGCGATGGCGCAGACGGCTGCCATCCTGGCCCTGGAGTCGCTCGAGATGGAACTCGACGAGAACACGGTGTTCTATTTCGCCGGCATCGACGGCGCTCGCTTCAAGCGGCCGGTCGAGCCGGGCGATCAACTCGTCATGAACGTGACGATGGACCGCATGAAGGCCAGCGTCTGCAAATTCACGGCGACGGGCGAAGTGGCTGGCGAGATCGCTGTCGAGGCACAACTCACCTGCGCGATGCGTCGCATCAGCTGACATTCGGAGCGTCGCGATGGCAAGCATCCATGCAACGGCGATCATCGATCCTCAAGCCCAACTCGCGGCGGGCGTATCGGTTGGTCCTTATGCGGTCATCGGGCCGCAGGTGTCGATTGGCGAAGGCACCACGATCGGCGCTCATTGCGTGATCGAGGGCCGCACGACTATCGGCCGCGACAACCGCATCTTCCAGTTCAATTCGATCGGTGCCGTGCCTCAGGACATGAGCTATGGCGGCGAGCCCACCGAGCTGGTGATCGGAGACCGCAACACGATCCGCGAGTTCTGCACGATCAACCTGGGTACGCTCAAGGAGGAGGGCATCACGCGCATCGGCAGCGACAACTGGATCATGGCTTACGTGCACGTCGCCCATGATGTGCGCATCGGCAATCACACGGTGCTGGCCAACAACGCGACCTTCGCCGGCCATGTGCACGTGGGCGACTGGGCGACCGTCGGTGGCCTGAGCGGCGTCCATCAATATGTGCACATCGGCGCACACGCGATGATCGGCTTCCAGGGGCATGTGGCCCAAGACGTACCGCCCTACATGACGGTCGACGGCAACCCGCTGGCGGTGCGCGCGGTCAACCTGGTTGGCCTGCGCCGCCGCGATTTCTCCAACGAGCGGCTGGGCATCATCAAACAGATGCACAAGCTGATCTACCGCGAATCGCTGCCGCTGGAGCAGGCCGTCACGCAGATCGGCGCACTGCGCGGCCAGTCGGAGGCTTCCGATGCCGACGTGCAGCTGATGCTTGATTTCCTCGCATCCGCCACGCGCGGCATCGTTCGCTAAGCCGTGCCTGGCATGCAGCCATTGGCTTGGCGGCTGGGCATGGTCGCTGGCGAAGCTTCGGGTGACCTGCTCGCCAGTTTGCTGCTGGGTGGCCTGAAAGCGCGCTGGCCTGATCTGCACGCGGCCGGCATCGGCGGCCCGAAGATGATGGCGCGGGGCTTCGACACGTGGTGGCCGCAAGAAAAGCTGGCGGTCAGCGGCTATGTCGAGGTGCTGCGCCACTACCGCGAGCTGTCAGGGATTCGCACGGCCTTGGGCGATCGCCTGCTCAGTGAGCGGCCCGATGTCTTCATCGGCGTCGACGCTCCAGACTTCAATCTCGGTCTGGAGTCGCGCCTGAAAGCACAGGGTGTCAAGACCGTCCATTTCATCAGCCCGTCGATCTGGGCCTGGCGGGGCGGGCGCATCGAGAAGATCCGCGCGGCCGCCGATCATGTGCTGTGCGTCTTCCCGTTCGAACCGGCGATCTACGCCCGGCACGGCATTGGCGCCAGTTATGTCGGCCACCCGCTGGCCGATGCGATTCCGCTGGAAGCGCCGCGTGCGGCCAGCCGCGCAGCGCTCGGTATCTCGCCCGACGAACAGGTCGTTGCGCTGTTGCCGGGCAGCCGCCGCTCCGAGATCCGCTACATTGCGCCGCGCCTGCTCGCGGCTGCGGCCGAGATGGCCCGCCAGCGGCCGGGTCTGCGCTTCATCTTGCCGGTGGTGCCGAGCCTGTTGCCGCTGATCGAGCCGATGTTGGCCCTGTTTGCGCCTTCCACACGCATCGAGTTATTGATCGGGCGATCACACGAAGCCTTGGCCGCTTGCGATGTCACGCTGATCGCCAGCGGCACCGCGACCTTGGAGGCTGCGCTGTTCAAGCGTCCAATGGTGGTGACCTACGTGCTGAACTGGATCAACTGGCAGATGATGAAACGCATGGCCTACCAGCCTTGGGTGGCGCTGCCCAACATCCTGCTCGGCGAGATGGCGGTGCCCGAACTCTTGCAGCACGATGCGACGGCGCAGAAACTCGCCGCGGCCGCTTTTGAATGGCTGGACAACCCGGCCGCCTGCGCTGCACTTGGCCAGCGCTTTGAATCGCTTCATCACCAACTCCGTCGCAACACTGCTCAAGCCGCTACCGATGCCATCGAGAAAATCCTCCGCGCCTAAGCAGTTGGGCCTTCATTTCGACGTCACCGGCCTGGTGGCAGGTGTGGACGAAGCCGGGCGCGGCCCGCTGGCCGGCCCCGTGGTCGCGGCCGCGGTGATCCTCGACGACCTGCAGCCGATCAAAGGCCTGAACGACTCGAAGAAACTCTCGCCCGCCATCCGGGAACGTCTCTTCGATGAGATTCGCGCGAAGGCGCTGTGCTGCTCGATCGCCGAAGCCAGCGTTGATGAGATCGATACCCTGAACATCCTGCAGGCGACGATGCTCGCGATGCGTCGCGCGGTCGAAGGCCTGCGCCTGAAGCCGATCAAGGTGCTGGTCGATGGCAACCGCCTGCCGGTGCTGAAGATCGCTGCCGAAGCCATCGTGCAGGGCGATGCGCTGGTGCAAGCCATTTCGGCCGCGTCGATCCTGGCCAAGGTACACCGCGATCGCCTGTGTCTGAGCTTGCATGAACAGCATCCGCAATACGGCTTTGACGGCCACAAGGGCTACCCGACGCCGGAGCATCTGGCGGCTTTGCGTGAGCATGGCGCCTGCGTACATCACCGCCGCTCGTTCGCGCCGGTGCGCAACGTGCTGTCGGCCTGACGGCTTGCTGCCGTGATGAATGCGCGCATCGTCAAAGCGATCAGCTCGCGCGACAACGCCTTGCTCGTCAAGCTGCGCAAGCTGGCCGGTGACCCCGGCGCCTATCGCAAGGCGGGAGAGGTCTGGATCGAAGGCGATCACCTGTGCACTGCGTATGTGTTGCGCCAAGGTGTGGTGCCTCAGGCGGTGATCACCGAAGAGGCTTGGGAGCTGCCGAGGTTCAGGGTGCTGGCGCAATCGGCCGCAGCGGTAGCGATCATTCCGGCTGCGTTGATGGCTGGCGTCAGCAGCCTCGAATCGCCCGCGCCGCTGGGCTTCGTGTTGCCCTGGTCCGGCGCCGGTGAGCTTCAGCCCGACCAACCCACCGTGGTGCTCGATCG
>CAHJWV010000263.1 GCA_903643055.1 Burkholderiales bacterium
CCAGCTTGCGGGCTGGGTCGGCCTGGCCGGCCCTTACGACTTTCTTCCCATTGAAAATCCTGATGCGAAACCGGTGTTCTTTCACCCCCACTACCCTGCCGGCACGCAGCCGCTGGAACATGCGCACCGCGGCGCTCCGCCCGCATTTTTGGGGGCGGCTCGCAACGACACCCTCGTCGACCCGCAGCGCAACACCATTGCGCTCGCGTCGAAGCTGCAGGCCGATGGCGTTCCGGTCACGTTGCGGCTCTACGCCCACGTCAATCATGTGACGCTGGCCGGTGCGCTGTCCCGGCCGCTGCGCGGCCTGGCGCCGGTGCTGAATGATGTCGTCGCCTTTGTTCAGCGAGACGATCTGACGCTGAAATGAAAACCGGCGGGCCGTCATCGAGACGGCCCGCCGGCTCATCGCCCGCTTGTTGGCGCCGCCTTGTGCAAGCTCTCCGGCCCGAGCAAAGCGGATCAGCCGTGTGCAGTCAACCGCGCTGAGGCGGCCGGCCGATCAATGCGCCTGATCCCAGTTCGGCCCCACGCCCACCTCGGCCAACAGCGGCACCTTCAAGCTCGCCACGCTGGCCATCAAGCGCGGGATCTCGCTGCGCGCCCAATCGAGCTCGGCCTGCGGCACTTCGAACACCAGTTCGTCATGCACCTGCATCACCATCAGCGTCTGGCGTGACTGCTCGTCCAGCGCGCGCTGCACCGCGATCATCGCGAGCTTGATGAGGTCGGCGGCCGTGCCCTGCATCGGCGCGTTGATCGCCTGCCGTTCGGCGCCGGCCTTGCGCGGCCCGTTGCCGCCGTTGATTTCGGGCAGATAGATGCGCCGCCCAAACAAGGTTTCGACGTAACCCTTTTCCTTGGCCAGCGCCTTGGTGTCGTCCATGTAGCGCTTCACGCTGGGGTAACGGGCGAAGTAGCGCTCGATGTACAGATTGGCGGCCGAGCGCTCGATGCCCAGGCTGGCGGCGAGGCCAAACGCGCCCATGCCGTAGATCAAGCCGAAGTTGATGGTCTTCGCATAGCGGCGCTGCTCGTTCGAGACGGCTGCCGGTTCGATGCCGAACACTTCGCCGGCCGTCGCGCGGTGCACGTCCAGGCCTTCGGCGAAAGCCTTCAGCAGGTTCTCGTCGCCGCTGATGTCGGCCATGATGCGCAGTTCGATCTGCGAATAGTCGGCACTCAGGATCACGCTGCCCGGTGGCGCGATGAAGGCCTCGCGCACGCGCCGGCCCTCGGCCGTGCGGATCGGAATGTTCTGCAGGTTCGGCTCGTTGCTCGACAGCCGGCCCGTCACCGCCACCGCCTGCGCATAGTTGGTGTGCACGCGGCCGGTCTCCTTGTTGATCATCAACGGCAGCTTGTCGGTGTAAGTGCCTTTCAGCTTCGACAGGCTGCGGTGCTCCAGCAGCTTGGCCGGCAACGGGTAGTCTTCGGCCAGCTTGTCCAATACCTCTTCATCGGTGCTGGGCGCGCCGCTCGCGGTCTTTTTGATCACCGGCAGGCCGAGCTTGGTGAACAGGATCTCGCCGATCTGTTTTGGCGAACCCATGTTGAACGGTTGGCCGGCGATCTCATGTGCCTCTTTCTCTAGCGCCAGCATGCGCTCGCCCAGCTGATGGCTTTGCGCCGCCAGCTGCACCGGGTCGATCAGCACGCCATTGCGTTCGATGCGCTGCAGGATGGCCGCGACCGGCATCTCGATGGTTTCATAGACGCGGCGAAGCCCAGCCTCGGCTTCGACCTGCGGCCACAGCGTCTGGTGCACATGCATCGTCATCTCGCTGTCTTCACACGAATATTCAGACGCTTTCTCGATGTCCAGCTGCGCAAACGGTATTTGCTGCGCACCCTTGCCGCACACATCTTCATAGCTCAAACCGGCACGGTTCAGGTGCCGTTGCGCCAGGCTGTCCAGGCTGTGCGGCTTGTGGGCTTCCAGCACATAACTCTGCAGCATCGTGTCATGAACATAACCGCGCACCGTGATGCCCGCATTGGCCAGCACATGGGTGTCGTACTTGATGTTCTGCCCGATCTTCGGCGCATCGGCGTTCTCGAGCCACGGCTTCAGGCGCGCCAGCACCAAGTCGGCCGGCAACTGGTCGGGCGCACCGGCGTAGCTGTGGCGGATCGGAATGTAGGCCGCCTCGCCAGGGCTCGTGCTCAGCGAAATGCCGATGATCTGCGCGGCCATGCCGTCCAGCGAATCGGTCTCGGTGTCCAGCGCCACCAGCGGTGCCGACTCGGCCTTGTCGGCCCAGAGTTCCAGGTCTTCCGGTGTCAGCACGGTCGTGTAGCTGCGATTGATCGCCACCGGCGCGACCATCGGCGTCGCGTTATCGAGCTCGGCTGTAGCAGGCGCAGCAACTGCGGCCGAGCCGCCGCCGAGCGCCTCTTCCAGCTCACGTTTCCAGGTCTTGAAGCCGTAGCGCGTGTAGAAATCGAGCAGCGCCTCGCGGTTCACCGGCTGCATCGCCAGGCGGTCCAGCGACGGCCAGCCGGCCAGGTGCTCGACCAGATCGCAATCGGTTTTCACCGTCACGAGCTTGCGGCCCGTGGGCAGCCAGCCGAGTGCCTTGCGCAAGTTCTCGCCGGCCACGCCCTTGATCTTGTCGGCAGCGGCCATCACGCCGTCCAGCGAACCGTGTTCGGCAATCCATTTCGCGGCGGTCTTCGGGCCGACCTTCTCGACACCCGGCACGTTGTCGACCGCATCGCCCATCAAGGTCAGGTAGTCGACGATGCGATCGGGCGGCACGCCGAACTTTTCGGTCACACCCTGCACATCGAGCTTCTCATTGCTCATCGTGTTCATCAGCGTCACATGCGCGTTGACGAGTTGCGCGAGGTCTTTGTCGCCGGTGGAAATCACCACCGGCTGGCCGGCCTTGGCCGCCAGTTCCGACAAGGTGCCGATCACGTCATCGGCCTCCACGTTCGGCACCATCAGCACCGGCCAGCCAAGCAGCTTGACGACTTCGTGGATCGGCTCGATCTGTTCGACCAGCGGCTCCGGCATCGGCGAGCGCTGTGCCTTGTACTCGGCATACAGGTCGTCGCGAAAAGTCTTGCCCTTGGCATCGAACACGCACACCGCCAGCGCCGGTTTCACGTCCTGCACCGCGCGGTTCATCATCGCCACCATGCCGTGGATGGCACCCGTCGGCACGCCGCCCGGCCCCCGCAAATCAGGCAGCGCGTGGTAGGCGCGGTAGAGATAGCTGGAGCCGTCGACCAGCAGCAGCGGGCCGGCAAGAGGTGATGTCGATTCGTTCATCCCGCGATTGTCACCGCGGCTCCAATCCGCGTTGCCGCGAGGGATCTGCCGGACCACAAGCA
>CAHJWV010000264.1 GCA_903643055.1 Burkholderiales bacterium
ACGCGACCCGCTACCTGTTGATCGAAGAACACACGAGCGAAGGCTTGCGCCTGAACAACCCGGCCGGCCACCTGGAGCCGGGCGAATCGCCACAGCAAGGTGTCGAGCGCGAGGCGCTCGAAGAAACCGCCCGTCACTTCACGCCCGAGCACCTGGTCGGCATGTACCTGTCGCGCTTCAAGCGGCCCACCACCGGCGAAGAGGTCACCTACCTGCGCCTGGCTTACGAAGGCCAGGCCGGCGAGCCGGAGCCTGGCCGCCCGCTCGATGACGGCGTCGTGCGCACGCTGTGGATGACGCTCGATGAGGTGCGCGCCAGCCGCGACAGGCACCGCAGCGCGATGGTCCTGCGCTGCATCGAAGACTGCGCGTCAGGGAAACGTTATCCACTTGACATGGTTGTCACCGACGCGAGCGTCTACGAGCCTGAGATCAAAGGCTGAGGCCATGCGCTTGCGCGTGCTGTGCATCGTTATCGACGCTCATTGACCTGCCTCACTGCCAGCAGGCCCATGGGCGCACACCTAAAATTCCAGCCCTCATGAGCAACACCCATCGCCTCCAACGCATCGTCGTCGGCCTCTCCGGCGGCGTCGACTCGGCCGTCAGCGCCTATTTGCTGAAACAACAAGGGCATGAGGTGATCGCAATCTTCATGAAGAACTGGGAAGACGATGACGACAGCGAGTTTTGCTCGTCACGCCAGGACTTTCTGGATGCCGCGTCGGTCGCCGATGTGCTCGGCATCGAGATCGAGCATGTGAACTTTGCGGCCGACTACAGGGACCGCGTGTTCGCCGAGTTTCTGCGTGAATACAAAGCAGGGCGCACGCCGAACCCGGACGTGCTGTGCAACGCCGAGATCAAATTCAAGGCATTTCTCGACCACGCGATGCGGCTCGGTGCCGAGAAGATCGCCACCGGCCACTACGCCCGCGTGCGCGAGATGGCTGATGGCCACGCGCCAGAAGGCCAGCGCTTCGAGTTGCTGAAGGGGCTTGATCCGTTGAAGGATCAGAGCTACTTCCTGCATCGGCTCCAGCAGGCGCAACTGAGCAAGACGCTGTTTCCGGTCGGTGAACTACCGAAAACCGAGGTGCGGCGCATCGCCGAGGAAATCGGCCTGCCGAACGCGAAGAAGAAAGATTCGACCGGCATCTGCTTCATCGGCGAGCGGCCTTTCCGCGATTTCCTGAACCGCTATCTCGCCAATCAACCCGGCCCGATCCAAGACGATCGGGGCCGAACGATCGGCGAGCACGTGGGCCTGAGCTTCTACACGCTCGGGCAACGCAAGGGCATCGGCATCGGTGGACTGAAGGAACGCGGCCAAGCCAAGGGCGGCAACGAGCACGAGCCCTGGTTCGTCGCCCGCAAAGACATGGCGGCCAACACCTTGTATGTCGTTCAAGGGCATGAGCACCCTTGGCTGCAATCCCAGGCGCTGTCGGCCAACGACACGAGCTGGGTTGCCGGCCAGGCGCCGCACAGCCTGGCGCTGGCTGCGAAAACACGCTATCGGCAAAGCGATGCGCCTTGCCGTTTTGGTGCGATCGACGAGGGCTTCAGCCTGCAGTTCTCACAGCCGCAATGGGCGGTAACGCCGGGGCAATCGGCCGTGGTCTATGACGGCGAGGTGTGCCTGGGCGGCGGCGTGATTGCCGCCGCTGAATGACCCAAGCCAAGTGCCGAATTCCAGCCGCAAGCGCGAAGCTGCTTCGCGCTTGCGGGGAAGCGATGCCGTCTCAGCGTGAACGGCCGAGGTCCATCGTCCAGTACTTGCTGTAGCCGGCGCCGCCTGCAGGCTTGGCGACACACGCCACGCCGATGTCTTTGTACGACGCGTTCATCATGTTCGAGCAATGGCCCGAACTGCCTTGCCAGCTCGACATCGCCGCATCGATCGTGTTTTGGCCGGCCGCGATGTTTTCACCGAGTGCCGTCCAGACGTAGCCGACGGCATTGATGCGATCGACCATCGAAGCGCCTTCAGGGCTGTTGTGGCTGAAGTAGTTGCGCGTCGCCATGTCTTGCGAATGGCCCGCTGCCGCTTTCGCCAGCTTGTCGCTCCAGACCAAAGGCCCCGCGGCCGGATAGGTGGTGCCGCCACAGCTGCGCGCTTGTGAACGGAACTGATTGACGCTGTCCAAGAACTCTTGCGAGAAGTTCGCAATGCCGCAGCTGGCAACGTCCGGCGGCGCAGGAACGGGTGCGGGTGCGGGTGCGGGTGCGGGTGCGGGTGCGGGTGCGGGAGCGGGAGCTGGAGCTGGAGCTGGAGCTGGAGCCGGAGCCGGAGCCGGAGCCGGAGCCGGAGCCGGAGCCGGAGCCGGAGCCGGAGCATTGATGAACACCTGGCATTGTTTGGCAAGCCCATACGCAGGGTCGTTGCCGAACAAACCATTCGAGCAATAGAAGCTCCCTGCTGCGAACTGCTTTTGAACCCAGCGCGTCCCGGTGCCGTAGCGAACAATCGTCGGCTGAGTCAGTTTGAAGAATTGATATTCCGTCGCCACACGAACCCAGTTGCCGGCACTGACGGCCAAGGCTGATTCGTGGGCCGGGTCGCTGCCCAACTCCGCAGCGTTCTCTACGGCCATTGACGAATCGGCCTCCGGCTCAGCCTCTTGGCTGCCGCCGCAAGCTGAAACCAGAACGAGCAGGCAAAGCGCCCATTGGCGGCGCAACCGGAGGGGAGGCAGGTGCGATGGAAGAGGCGTAGGGGACATGGCGGGCTCGCTGGTCTGAAGGAGACCGCAGGCTAACGACCGAGCCTGGTAGTTGCTGTCAGCGTCGGTAAGCGAGTGCTACAGCAGCCGGGGCGTAACCAACATCTCGTGACGCTTCATCCAAGCACGTGCGTGCACTCAGCGGGGCTTGCCCAGGTCCATCGTCCAGTACTTGCTGTACAGGCTGCCCTTGG